>NZ_JAGWCX010000068.1:0-22058 GCF_020657775.1 Clostridioides sp. ZZV14-6345
ATAAATTAACCTACTGTTTAATTTTCAAAGTTCTTTTGTCTTATTTTAGTGCTCCTTTTGGGCACTCATATATAATATCATCTATATTATTCGAAGTCAACAATTTTTTAACTTTTATTTTAAATATTTTTTTGTCAAAACAAAAATAGCCTATATTAATGCATTTTAATTGCTTTAATACAAGCTATTTACATATTCAGACCTATTTTTATAGTTATTTCAGCTCAAATATTTTTGTATTCCTATGTATATTGCCCATGCTATTTTTTCTTGATATGTTTCATCAGTTAAAAGCTTACACTCTTTATCATTTGATAAAAATCCACACTCTATTAATACTGATGGAATATCATTTTCTTTCAAAAGATATATATCATCTCTTGGTTTGACTTCTCTGTTGTTTGTCTTATCTACCACTCTTTTAAGTTCTTCTTGAATACATTTTGATAATTCTTTACTATCTTGCTTATCTTTAGGATAAAAAGTTTGAGCCCCATAGTATTTTGATTGTTCAAATGCATTGAGATGTATAGAGACAAACATATTGGCATTAGAATTAGATATTATTTCTTTTCTATTTTTCAAATTTTCATTATATTTTTGCCTTGTAGTTTTATTACCTTCTTCTTTATAAAGACTACTGTCATCCTCTCGAGTTAATATTACAAGACCCCCACTTGACTCTATAAGCTCTCTAAGCTTAAGTGTTATTGCTAGGTTAATATCTTTTTCAGATGTGCTCTTATCCTTGTTTAATGCACCTGGATCAATTCCTCCATGACCAGCATCGAGAATTATCGTTTTGTTTGTTACTGGCATGTACTTGATAACATCTTCAGAAATATTTTTAACTTCAAATATGGATACTACTACTAGACATACCATAACAAAACTAAAAATTATATGTTTTATGTACTTTCTCACAACATCACCCTGTATATGTATACTTATAAAAACACTATAATATTCCAGATATTAGTACAAACATATAAATTTTATTCTAATATTTATATACCTTTATTTATTAGTATTAATATATATTATTGTGTAATGGTGCTATATTCGTATCCCTTTTTAATTCGCTATATTTATCTAACATTAAATACTACATAATAGATTATATCTAATTTATATTATAGACTATAATATGTATATTTAGAATTTTTATTGTTACATAATACTTTCAGCTATACCTTATATAAATTTTCAAACCATCTTCTTTTATTAATATACAGTTTGAACGTTATTGGCATATATCTTTTATTAAATAGTTAAAATAAAAAAGGATGCTCTTCTTACTGAAAAGCATCCTAATAAGATATCTTATTATTTTATTGTATATCAATCATTAACTTAACCCAACATTTTTAACATACCAATACTTTCTGAATGACAGTAAATAAAGGATTTTGTTTTTCCCCAAAAATAAGTAATTATCTTTTTGAGAACTGTGGAGCTCTTCTTGCTGCTTTTAATCCGTATTTCTTTCTTTCCTTCATTCTTGCATCTCTAGTTAAGAAACCTTCTTTCTTTAAAGCAGGTCTTAAATCTAAATCAGCTTTTAATAAAGCTCTAGATATACCATGTCTTATAGCTCCAGCTTGTCCAGTGAATCCTCCACCTTCAACTTTTACTATAACATCATATTTATTTTCATTACCAGTTAAAACTAATGGTTGTTTAACATCTCTTATTAATGTCTCATAGTTAAAATAATTTTCTAATGCTCTTCCATTTACTAATATATTTCCTTCACCTGCAACTAGTCTTACTCTAGCAACAGAACTTTTTCTTCTTCCAGTTCCATAATATTGAACGTTAGCCATTATAAACTCCTCCTTTCACCTATTAATCTTACTTAAAGTTTAAAACTTCTGGATTTTGAGCTGCATGAGTGTGTTCAGCACCTGCAAATACTCTTAATCTAGTCATCATTCTGCTTCTTAATTTGTTTTTAGGTAACATACCACTTACAGCATGTGATATAACTTCTTCTGGTTTTTTATCCATCATATCTCTGTAAGATATTTCTTTTAATCCACCTACATAACCAGTATGGTATCTGTAGTATTTTTGATCTAATTTCTTACCACTTAAAACTATTTTTTCTGCATTTACTACAACAACAAAATCTCCACCATCAACGTGAGGAGTAAATGTTGGTTTATGTTTACCTCTCAATACTGTCGCAATTTCTGTTGCTAAACGACCTAATGTTTTTCCTTCAGCATCAACTAAGTACCATTTTCTTTGTACATCAGCTGGCTTAGCTATATAACTTTTCATAACTGTCCCTCCTTAACTACTTTTCATAAAATTTTTTTACCGTTTATGTCAAGTCCGGGGCAAGTGGACTTATTAACACATTCTCATATATTTTAATACATGTGGCCTGGTGTGTCAAGTTAATAATGAACTTTTTTAAGAAATAATCCTTGTGCTGGAGCTGTATGTCCACATTTTGACCTAGTTTTTGATTGTATTATATCCAAAAATGGCTCATTGATTTTACCACGACCTATATCAACAAGTGTCCCAACAATAATTCTCACCATGTTATACAAAAAACCATTACCACTAATCTCCAAAGTAATCAAATCATCTTTTTTATTTATATCAATATCATATATCGTTCTAACTGTATCTTTTACAGATGAACCAGAACTCATAAATCCTTTAAAGTCATGTGTGCCTAACAAACTTCTTGATTCCAAACACATTTTATCAAAATCAAGTTTATATTTTACTTGATATGATATATCACTAAGTATTGGATTTCTAAACTTGCTATTATATATTAAATATTTATATGTTTTACCCTTTGCACTATATCTTGAATGAAAATCATCATTTACTTCACAGGCTTTTATAACTGATATGTCTTTTGGCAGTTTAGAGTTTAATGCCATTGGTATACTTTCTACACTTATGCCTGAACTAAGTTTAAAATTTGCAGTTTGACCAAGAGCATGAACTCCTGAATCAGTTCTACCTGACCCTACAAGTTTAACTTCTTCTTTTGTTATATCATATATAGCTTTTTCAATTGTACCCTGTATTCCTAAAGAATCAGGTTGCTTTTGCCATCCACAATAATTTCTACCATTATATTGGATTGTAATTTTTATATTTCTCATATTTTACCTCATTTATATCTATAACATCTTAATTAGATTGCTATAAATCTAGTAGCTATAATTGCTCCTAGATAGATAACCTGAAATACACATGCCATATAATCTCCTCTTGCTATAACAGACTCTCTCATTTTAGTTCTATTATGTCCACCTCTATAGCATCTGGCTTCCATAGCCATAGCCAATTCATCAGCCCTTCTAAATGCACTCACAAATAAAGGCACCAAAAGTGGTACTAGATTCTTTGCTCTATTTATAAGATTCTTACTTTCAAAGTCTGCACCTCTAGACATCTGAGCCTTCATTATTTTATCTGTCTCATCTAACAATGTAGGAATAAAACGTAAAGCAATCGTCATCATCATTGCAAGTTCATGAACTGGCAAACCAATTTTTTTAAACGGATTCAGTAATCTCTCTATTCCATCAGTTAATTCTATTGGTGAAGTTGTTAAAGTAAGTAATGATGTACCAATTACTAAAAATATTAATCTTATTGCCATAAAAATTGCTTGTCTTAAACCCTGTCTTGTAATAGCTAAAAATCCAAATGACCATATCTCATCACCTGGTAAGAAAAAAATATTTATAAGAAATGTAAACAAAATAATCCACTTAAGAGGTTTCACACCTTTAACAATATATTTAACTGGTATATTAGCTAATTTTATCATACATAATAAACATAATAAAACCACTATATAAGGCCAAAATTTATTTACTACAAATATAGATACCATAAATACAATTGTTCCTACAAGTTTTATCCTTGGATCTAATTTATGAATAGCAGAACTCGTTGGGTAGTATTGCCCTATAGTTATATCTTTTAACATAATCCTCGTCCTCTCACAACTTTTAATATTTCCTGTTTTGCTTCCTCTAAAGTCAATATGTCTTCTCTAATGTCAAAACCTTTTTCTCTCAATTTCAATGCAAGCTCTAAGACTTGCGGGATATCTAATCCTATTTCCTTCAATTTATTAGCATTTGATTTAAATACTTCTCTAGGAGTTCCCATAAATTCTACTTTACCATGATTCATAACAATTAAAGTTTTTGCTAACTTTGCCATATCATCCATACTATGTGATGATAGTATTATAGTCATATTATTTTTTTCATGTAAGCTTTTTATTAAGTTAAAGATTTCATCTCTTCCTCCAGGGTCAAGACCAGCAGTTGGTTCGTCCAATATAAGAACTTCTGGGTTCATAGCTATAACTCCAGCAATCGCTACTCTACGTTTTTGACCTCCAGATAATTCAAAAGGAGATTTATCTTTAAATTCCTCATAATCAAGCCCTACAGCTTCCATTGATGCTTTTACCCTGTCATGTATTTCAGACTCCTCTAAGCCCAAATTAGTGGGTCCAAAGGCTATATCTTTATCAATCGTTTCTTCAAACAATTGGTATTCTGGATATTGAAATACGACACCCACTCTTTTTCTAATATCAGTTAGGTTCAAATTTTTATCTGTTATATTAAAATCATTTATAAATATTTCTCCTGAGGAAGGTTTTAATAATCCATTTAAATGTTGTATTAATGTAGATTTTCCTGACCCTGTATGACCTATAAGACCAACAAAATCTCTATCTTTAATCTCAAAAGAAATATCATCAAGTGCCTTACTTGCAAAAGGCATTCCTTCATTATATATATGTGTTAAGTTCTTTACTATAATTGACATAATTCCATCACCATCTCATCCACAGTTAATATATCACTACCAATATTCATACCTTCTTCTATCAATAAACTAGATAATTCTGTCATGCAAGGTACATCTAAACCGATTTCCTTTAACATCTTTATTTTACTGAATACTTTTCTAGGAGTTCCCTCTAAGATTTTCTTCCCTTTTTCCATAACGACAACTCTATCAGCCTCTACTGCTTCCTCCATAAAGTGTGTTATATGTATAACAGTTACATTTTCTTCCTTATTAAGTCTTTTTATTGTTTTCATAACTTCTTTTCTTCCAGATGGGTCTAACATTGCTGTTGCTTCATCGAATATTATACATTTAGGCCTCATAGCAATAATTCCTGCTATTGCAACTCTTTGCTTTTGACCACCTGATAACAAGTGAGGTTGTCTATCTCTTAAATCATACATACCTACACTCTTTAAAGACTCTTCTACAATACGTCTTATTTCTTTTGGCTCTATACCTAAGTTCTCAGGTCCAAATGCAACATCTTCTTCTACTATTGTAGCAACTATTTGATTGTCTGGATTTTGAAACACCATCCCTGCAGTTTGTCTTATATCCCATAATCTTTCTTCTTCTTTAGTATCCATACCATCAATAATAATATTTCCTTCAGTAGGCATAAGAATAGCATTTAAATTTTTAGATAAAGTAGACTTACCAGAACCATTATGTCCTATTATCGCAACAAATTCTCCTTTTTTAACATCTAGGCTTAAATTATCTATTGCTTTAAGTTTTGCTTCATCTGTAATATACTCAAACGAAATATTATTTACCTTTACTATATTATCCATTAATTCATACTCCTTTTAGTAAGCAATAACTTATAAAAATCATTTTACACATTATTATATCATACCTTGGTCAAAAAAATAAAAAAAAGATTAAGCCATCAAGCCTAATCCTTTCCTTACTATACTAATTCTATAAAAGCCATTTCAGCAGCATCGCCTTTTCTTGGCCCTATTTTTATTATTCTAGTGTATCCACCATTTCTCTCAGCATATTTTGGAGCTAAATCTGTGAATAAGTTATTAACTACTGTTTCATCCATAACATAAGCTAAAACTTGTCTTCTAGCATGAAGATCTCCTCTTTTAGCAAGAGTTATCATCTTTTCAGCCATTCTACGAGTTTCTTTCGCTCTAGTTACTGTAGTTTCTATTCTTCCACTTCTTAGTAAGCAAGTTACTAAGTTTCTTAACATAAGGTTTCTGTGAGCTGTTTCACGTCCTAATTTACGGTACTTAGCCATTCTTATCCCTCCTTTGCTCGCTATTCTTCACTTGGTTTTAATCCTAATCCAAGTTCTTCTAGTTTTTGTATTACCTCTTCTAATGACTTCTTACCTAGGTTTCTAACCTTCATCATATCATCTTCAGATTTATTAGCTAATTCTTCAACTGTGTTAATTCCCGCTCTCTTTAAACAGTTATATGATCTAACTGATAAATCTAATTCTTCTATAGTCATTTCAAGAACTTTTTCTTTTTGATCTTCTTCTTTTTCTACCATGATTTCAACACTACTTACATGTTCAGTTAAGTCTATAAATAAGTTTAAATGCTCAACTAATACCTTTGCAGCTAATGATATACCCTCTTGAGGATTTATACTACCATTAGTCCAAACTTCTAGTACTAATTTGTCATAATCTGTTTTTTGACCAACTCTTGTGTTTTCTACATGATAACTAACTTTCTCAACAGGAGTATATATTGAATCCACAGGTAAAACACCTATTGGAACATTCTCTGTTTTATTTTCTTCAGCAGAAACATAACCTCTACCTTTATCTACAAATATCTCCATATTAAGTTTAGCATTATCATCTAATGTAGCTATTGCTAAATCTTTACTTAATATTTCAACATCTGGAGGACAGATTATATCTGAACCTGTGATAGAGCATGGTCCTTGAGCTTCTATTTTAAGTGTTCTACTTCCTTCACCATCTATAGTTGCTGAAAGCTCTTTTAAAGTTAATATTATCTCAGTAACATCTTCCTTAACACCAGGTATTGTAGAGAATTCATGAAGAACTCCATCTATTTTTATAGCATTTACTGCTACACCTGGTAATGATGATAATAATATTCTTCTTAGTGCGTTACCTATAGTTATTCCATATCCTCTTTCTAGAGGCTCTATAACAAACTTACCATATCTATAGTCTTCGCTAAGCTCAACTATATCTACTTTTGGCTTTTCTATTTCTATCATGGACAAAACCCTCCTTAAAATTCAGTAATCCACTGAGGGTAAACAAAATTTTAAAATAATTTTTAAAAGTGTGCTTATTATTTAGAGTAAAGTTCTATGATTAAGTGCTCTGCTATCTCAAGATCTATATCTTCTCTTGTTGGAACACCAACTACTTTTGCTGTCATTCCTTCTACATTAGCTTCTAACCATTTAGGAGCTATTCTTGAGTTAACTTCTACCAAATTTTTGAATTTTGCAGAAGATCTTGATTTCTCTTTAACTTCTATAACATCTCCTACCTTAACTATTAATGAAGGTATGTCTACTTTATTTCCATTTAAAGTGAAATGACCATGAGTCACTAATTGTCTAGCTTCTTTTCTAGAAGATGCTAGTCCCATTCTGTAAACTACATTATCTAATCTTCTCTCTAATAAACTTAATAAGTTCTCACCTGCTTTACCAGACATGTTTTCAGCACGTTCATATAAATTTCTAAATTGAGTCTCTAAAACTCCATATATTCTCTTAACTTTTTGTTTTTCTCTTAATTGTAATCCATAGTTAGAAACTTTCTTTCTTCCTTGGCCATGTTGACCTGGAGCATAGTTTCTTTTTACTATAGCACATTTATCTGTATAACATCTATCACCTTTAAGGAATAATTTCATTCCCTCTCTACGGCATTGTCTACATGATGCACCTGTATATCTTGCCATTTATCTACACCTCCTATTTGTACTCTTATTAATTACACTCTTCTTCTCTTTGGTGGTCTGCATCCGTTATGTGGGATTGGAGTAACGTCTTTTATCATAGTTACTTCTAGTCCAGTTGCTTGTAAAGCTCTTATTGCAGCTTCTCTTCCTGAACCTGGACCCTTTACGAATACCTCAACACTTTTTAGTCCGTGTTCCATCGCAGCTTTTGCAGCTGTTTCAGCAGCCATTTGAGATGCAAATGGAGTTGATTTTCTTGATCCTTTGAATCCTAATTGTCCAGAACTTGCCCAAGATATAGCATTTCCGTGAACGTCAGTTAAAGTTATTATTGTATTATTGAAAGTTGATTGTATATGAGCATGACCACGTTCTATATTTTTACGTTCTCTTCTTCTAATACGTGTAACTTTCTTTTTTGGTTTAGCCATTTTCCTTTTCCCTCCTTCATCTAGTTATTATTTATTTATTTTTTCTTTTTACGAGATACTGTTTTTCTAGGACCTTTTCTAGTTCTAGCATTAGTCTTAGTTCTTTGTCCTCTTAATGGAAGACCTTTAGCATGTCTTATTCCTCTATAACATTTTATATCTCTTAATCTCTTTATGTTTAAAGCAATTTCTCTTCTTAAGTCACCTTCAACTAAGAAATCGTCATCTATAACTTTTCTTAACTCATTAACTTGATCTTCTGATAAATCTTTTATTCTAGTATCTGGATTTATCTCAGCCTTAGCTAATATTTCGTTAGCAGTCGCTTTACCTATACCATATATATAAGTTAAGCCTATCTCCGCTCTTTTTTCTCTAGGTAAATCTACCCCAGCTATTCTTGCCATGATCGCACCTCCTACACATAGTTTTTAGTGTTTAAAACTTCACATCATATGCCAATCCTACGCCAGATTGTTCAACGATTTTAACGTTCTTTTGTTAACATCACAATATAGTATTATACTATAAAATTTAACAAAATGCTAGTAATAATTTCTTATCCTTGCTTTTGCTTATGCTTTGGATTTTCACAGATAACCATTACTTTTCCTTTTCTTTTTATTACTTTACATTTTTCACATATTGGTTTTACTGATGGTCTAACCTTCATTATTAATCCCTCCTTAGACTAAATATTAATATAGTCTACTTCTTACGCCAAGTAATTCTTCCTCTTGTAAGGTCATATGGAGAAAGTTCAACATTCACCTTATCACCTTCAAGAATTCTTATGAAGTTCATTCTTAGCTTTCCAGAAATGTGGCATAATATCTCATGTCCATTTTCTAATTTAACTTTAAACATAGCATTAGGTAAAGCTTCTGAAACTGTACCTTCTAATTCTATAACATCTTTTTTGGCCATTAACTAACCAGCCCTCCATTTCAATAAGTTAAATTATCTAACTTAACTTAGTAAGTTCAGCTCTTAAAAAAGAATCTGTAATCTCTTGTCCAGATACTACCCTTTTTCTAACTTCATCATTAATAAAATTATATTTTTTTAAGTGCTTCACTTTCTTTAACTTAGGTTTGTCAAGTTTTCTTTTCTTTCCATCAGCTATTAATACATATTCATTATTAACTATTTTGACTACGAAAAATAAATTTCCTTTATCTCGTCCTAATGAAACTTTAACAACTTGACCTATACTTAAATTATCTGATAGCACTTTTTTCACCTACTTTTTAAATTACAACTTTGTCAATATCAAAGGTTCATGTTCAGTAATTGCTATCGTATGCTCATAATGAGCTGATTTTTTTCCATCTATTGTAACAGTCGTCCACCCATCTGATAGAGTCTTTACATGATAACGACCTGCATTAACCATCGGCTCTATAGCAATAACCATTCCTTCTCTAAGTCTTGGTCCTTTTCCTGGGAGTCCATAATTAGGTACTTGTGGATCTTCATGAAGATTTGCTCCAACTCCATGCCCCACTAAATCCCTAACTACTGAGAAACCATGTTTCTCAACGTGTGTTTGTACTGCGTGTGAGATATCTGAAAGTCTATATCCTAATTTAGCAAATTTTATTCCTTCATAGAAGCTTTCTCTAGTTACTTCTATCAATTTCCTATCTTCTTCAGATATCATGCCTACTCCGTGGGTTTTGGCAGAATCACCATGATATCCTTTATAATAGGCTCCTATATCCAAACTTACAATGTCTCCTTCTTTTAATATGGTTTCTCCTGGAATCCCATGTACTACTTCTCTATTGATAGAAGCACATATACTTCCCGGAAAACCTCCATAGCCTTTAAAAGAAGGTTCTGCATTGTATTTTCTTATATTCTCTTCAGCTATTTTATCTAATTCTAAAGTAGATATTCCCGGAGAAATAGCTTTTCTTAAAACTTCATGAGTATCAGCAACTATTTTACCTGCTTCTCTTAAAAGTTCTATTTCTTTTTTTGATTTCAAGATAATCATTTATTTTCCACTTCCTAAAGCTGCAACAATATCTTCAAATACTTTATCTATTGCTTGGTCACCTTTTATATCTGCTATTATACCTTGTTTGCTATAATAATCTACTAAAGGTTTAGTTTCATCTAGATAAACTTGTATTCTCTTAGATACAGTTTCTTCATTATCATCAGCTCTTTGATATAATTCCCCTTGGCACACATCACATACGCCTTTTACTTTAGGAGGATTAAACTCAACATGGTAAGTAGCTCCACAAGACTTACATATTCTTCTACCAACTGCTCTAGATACTAGTATGCTCTTATCAACTTCAATATTAACAACTTTATCTAGTGATATGCCAGCATTTTTCAAGAATACATCTAAATGTTCTCCTTGTGCTACATTTCTTGGAAATCCATCTAACATAAATCCATTTTTACAATCTTCTTGAGATATTCTATCAGTAACTAAACCTACAGTTAACTCATCTGGTACTAATAAACCTTGGTCCATGTATTCTTTTGCTTTTTTTCCAAGTTCTGTTCCCTCTTTTATATTCTTTCTGAATATATCTCCTGTTGATATATGAGGTATATTGTATTTTTCTACTATTCCTGCCGCCTGAGTACCTTTACCAGCACCTGGAGGTCCAAGTAATATTATTCTCATATTATCCATCTCCATTTTATTTTAAGAAACCTTGATAGCTTCTCATAACTAAGTTTGACTCTAACTGTCTCTTAAGCTCCAAAGCAACTCCAACAACGATTAGCAATGAAGTCCCAGCTAGACTCATATTTACTTTCATATAATGTGTTGTAAGAGCTGGCACCATAGCAATTATTGCTAAGAAAGTCGCTCCAGCTAAAGTTAATCTAGTTAAAATTCTATTTAAATAATCCATAGTAGGTTCACCTGGTCTTATACCTGGTATAAATCCACCATTATTTTTCATATTTTTAGATATGTCTTCTGTATTAAATGATACAGTTGTATAAAAATATGAGAAGAAAATTATAAGTAGAATCTCAATTGATCTGTATGTCCAAAATCCTTGTTCTGTTGACATACTTAAGTATTTTTGAACAAAAGCTTGAGCATTTGGCCCCATAAACATAGCTATTGTTTGAGGAAAAGCTAAAAGTGAACTCGCAAAAATTATAGGCATAACTCCTGACTGGTTAACTTTCATTGGTATATGAGAACTTTGTCCTCCATACATTTTTCTTCCAACAACTCTTTTAGCATATTGTACAGGTATCTTTCTAGTTGCTTCTTGTATAAATGTAACTCCTGTTACTGTAAGTAATATAACTACAGCTAAAACTACTATAACCCAAGGTGCAACTTGACCAGATTTAACTTGTTGCGCGATTTTAATAACATCTGTAGGTATTCTTGATATTATACCTGCAAATATTATTACTGAACTACCATTACCGATTCCTTTTTCAGTAATTTTGTCCCCAATCCACATTACTAACATACTTGCTGAAACTAATGTTATTACAACAGTTGTGATAAAAAACACACTATTTGATATTAAAGCACTTCTTACAATTCCTAATGTAATTCCCAAAGCTTGTACAACTGCTAGAGCTAGTGCTGTATATTTAGTGTACTTATTGATTTTTTTCTTTCCTTCTTCACCAGATTTTTGAAGTTCTGCTAAACTTTCAAAACCTACTGTTAGAAGTTGTATTATGATTGATGCAGTGATATATGGACTTATACCTAAAGCAAATAATGAAAAGTTACTAAATGCTCCACCAGTAAACATATTATACAGAGAAAGTAGACTATTGCCGCCTACCATCTTTTGTATAATACTAGTGTCTATGCCTGGAACTGGTATAGTAGTACCTATTCTGAATATCACGATCATCATAAGTGTATACATTACTTTTTTTCTTACTGCTTTAATCTTCCAAGCTTGTTTTAATTTTGACAGCACGCTAATTCACCCCGCCTGTACTGGCTAGGAGATTAGCAGGTTATTATACTAACTCTGCTTTTCCACCAGCTTTTTCTATTTTTTCTTGAGCTGAAGCTGTAAATTTAGCAGCTTTAACAGTTAAAGCTTTCTCTAAATTACCTTCACCTAAGATTTTAATTCCGTCTTTACCTATTTTGCTTATAGTTTTAGTAGATTTTAATAATTCTGCAGTTATTTCTGTTCCATTTTCAAATCTATTTAAAACTTCAACATTAACTTCTGTGTAAACTTTCTTAAATATGTTATTGAAACCTCTCTTAGGAAGTCTTCTAGCTAGTGGCATTTGTCCACCTTCAAATCCTACTCTTACTCCACCACCAGAACGAGACCATTGACCTTTTTGTCCACGTCCTGCAGTTTTACCTTGTCCAGTCGCAGTACCTCTACCTAATCTTCTCTTAGCTCTTACTGCACCTTCAGCAGGTTTTAACTCATGTAACTTCATGGATTGCACCTCCTTGCACTACTTTATAAAAATTATTCAGCTATTTCAGTTACTTCTAATAAGTGACTTACTTTACTTATCATACCTCTTGTTTGAGCATTGTCTTCTTTTATAACAACTTGTTCTCTTTTTCTTAATCCTAACGCTTCAACATTCTTTTTTTGGTTAGGAGTAGTTCCTATAACACTTCTAACTAACTTTATTTGTAATTTAGCCATTTTACACTACCTCCTTACCCTAGAAGTTCTTCAACTTTTTTACCTCTAAGTTTAGCTATATCTTCAACTGTTTTTAGAGAATTAAGTCCTTCTATTGTAGCATTTACCATATTTCTTGGATTGTTAGACCCTAAAGATTTAGCTCTAACGTCTTTTAGTCCAGCTAGCTCAAGTACGGCTCTAGCAGGTCCCCCAGCTATTACTCCTGTACCTTCTACAGCAGGCATTATTAATATATTTCCAGCACCAAAGTGTCCGCGTACTTCGTGAGGAATTGTAGTCCCAACTATTGGCACTACTATTAGATTTTTCTTAGCATCTTCAACTGCTTTTTTTATAGCATCTGGTACTTCCATTGCTTTCCCAGCACCTATACCAACGTGTCCGTTTTCATCTCCAACAACTACTAATGCTGCAAATCTGAAGTTTCTACCACCTTTTACAACCTTAGTAACACGTCTTACTTCAACAACCTTTTCTTGTAAGTCAAGTTGTCCTGCATCTATCGGCTTACGACGTAGCATGTATTTTTCCCTCCTTCGTATTAGAACTTAAGACCAGCTTCTCTAGCACCTTCAGCTAATTCTTGAATTCTTCCATGATATAAGTATCCACCTCTGTCAAATACAACTTCAGTGATTCCTTTTTCAACAGCTTTTTTAGCAACTAATTCTCCAACTTTCTTAGCTGCTTCCTTGTTTCCTGTATGATTGACAGCACTCTTAACTTCTGCTTCTAAAGAAGATGCAGCAACTAGAGTTACTCTTTTTGTGTCATCTATTATTTGAGCATATATATTGTTAGCACTTCTAAATACACATAATCTTGGTCTTTGAGAAGTACCGCTTATTTTTCTACGAACTCTCTTATGTCTTTGAAGTCTATTAGCATTTTTATCAGCCTTTTTTAACACCTAGCTCACTCCTTTCTAGCGTTTAAGTTTTGGTATTATTTTTTACCAGTTTTTCCTTCTTTACGTCTGATTACTTCATCAACGTATTTTATACCTTTACCTTTGTATGGCTCTGGTTTTCTCCAAGCTCTTATCTTAGCAGCATAGTTCCCTACTAATTGCTTGTCTATACCTTTTACTATTAACTCTGTTTGGTTTGGAGCTTCAACAGTTATTCCTTCTGGATCTTCCATCTCAACTGGATGAGAGAAACCTAAGTTCATAACTAATTTCTTTCCTTGTTTTTGAGCTCTATATCCAACACCTTTTAATTCTAATTTCTTTTCGAAACCAGTATTTACACCTACAACCATATTATCTAATAAAGTTCTAGTTAGTCCGTGTAAAGATCTATGTTTTTTATTATTAGTTGGTCTTTCAACCATTATTGTATTTTCTTCTTTTTTTATGTTTAACTCAGCACTTAATTGTTTAGTTAAAGTTCCTTTTGGACCTTTTACTGTAACTAAATTTCCTTCAGCTATAGCAACTTCAACACCTGCTGGTATTATTATTGGCTTAACACCTATTCTTGACATGGTCGCACCTCCTTACATTGTTCAAATTGATTACCAAACGTAGCAGATTACTTCTCCACCAACATTTGCTTTTCTAGCTTGCTTGTCAGTTAATATTCCTTTTGAAGTAGATATTACTGATATTCCTAATCCGTTTAATACTTTTGGTATCTCATGGTTAGCAGCGTAAACTCTCATACCAGGCTTAGATATTTTCTTAAGACCTGTTATAACTCTTTCGCCTTCTTGTCCGTACTTTAATTGTATTCTTATGATACCTTGTTTTCCATCTTCTATAACATCATAACCTCTTATGAAACCTTCTTCTAATAAGATTCTAGCTAACTCTTTCTTCATATTAGAAGCTGGAACATCTACAGTTTCATGCTTAACAACATTAGCATTTCTTATACGAGTAAGCATATCTGCAATTGGATCTGTCATTGTCATTTTGTTGCCCTCCTTCCATTCTAATCAAGCTTCTACCAGCTTGCTTTTCTAACACCAGGTATTTGACCTTTATAAGCTAATTCTCTAAAGCATATACGGCATATACCAAATTTTTTCAAAACTGAATGCGGTCTTCCGCATATAGTACATCTAGTGTATTCTCTAGTTGCGTACTTTTGCTTTCTTTGTTGTTTAACAACCATCGCTTTTCTAGCCACGGGAATCCCTCCTTTGCTTACTTAGAAAATGGCATTCCTAATAATTTTAATAATTCACGAGCTTCTTCGTCAGTTTTTGCTGTAGTAACAAATATTATATCCATTCCTCTTACTTTATCTATTTTATCATATTCTATTTCAGGGAATATTAATTGTTCTTTAACTCCTAAAGCATAGTTTCCTCTACCATCAAAAGCATTAGGGTTAACTCCTCTAAAGTCTCTAACTCTTGGTAAAGAAACTGAAACTAATTTGTCCATAAAGTAGAACATTTTGTCAGCTCTTAATGTAACTTTTGTTCCTATTGGCATTCCTTCTCTTAATTTGAAGTTAGCAACAGATTTTCTAGCTTTAGTTATAACAGGCTTTTGTCCTGATATTATTTCTAATTCTTCAACGCCTTTTTCTAATCCTTTTGGATTTTCTCTAGCGTCACCTATACCCATGTTAATAACTATTTTATTTAACTTAGGTATCTCCATTACGTTTTTATATCCAAATTTCTCCATTAAAGCAGGAGCAACTTCTTTCATGTATTTTTCTTGTAATCTAGAAGCCATTTAAGGTCCCTCCTTTCAAGCAATATTTATTATAATTCTTTTCCGCTCTTTGCTGATACTCTTACTTTGTTCCCATCTTTTACTTCATATCTTACTCTAACGCCTTTTCCTGTTTCAGAATCAAATGGCATTACATTAGATATGTGTATTGGGGCTTCTTTATTTATTATTCCACCTTGTTGGTTCATAGCACTTGGTTTTTGATGTTTAGTTATTACATTTACACCTTCAACTAATACTTTATCAGCTTTAGGGTATACCTTTAAAACTGAACCTTTTTTACCTTTATCTTTACCTGCTATAACTACAACAGTGTCACCTTTTTTAACACGCATCATGTCCTATTGCACCTCCTTAATTATAGTACTTCTGGAGCAAGAGAAACTATTTTCATGAATTCATTGTCTCTTAACTCTCTAGCAACAGGCCCGAATATACGAGTTCCTACTGGAGTTTTATCGTCCTTTATTATAACAGCAGCATTTTCATCAAAAGATATATAGCTTCCGTCATTACGTCTTACGCCTTGTTTGCTTCTTACTATAACAGCTTTAACAACCTTACCTTTTTTTACAACTCCACCAGGTGTTGCACTTTTAACAGTAGCAACTATAACGTCGCCTATGTTACCATATCTTCTTTTACTTCCGCCTAGAACACGTATACATAAAAGTTCTTTAGCTCCTGAGTTATCAGCAACTCTTAGACGTGATTCTTGTTGTATCATATCGTAATCCCTCCTTCTTCAAAAACTACTTAACTTTCTCAACAACTTCAACTAGTCTGAATCTCTTATCTTTAGATAATGGTCTAGTTTCCATTATTTTAACTCTATCTCCGATGTTACATATATTCTTTTCATCATGAGCCTTGAATTTCTTAGTTCTCTTAACACGTTTATTATATAGTGGATGACGTACGAATTCTTCAACAGCTACTACTATTGTTTTATCCATCTTATCACTAACAACACGGCCTATTCTAACTTTTCTTCTTCCTCTTTCCATGTTTAAAAAGCCTCCTTTCCAAATTAAGCTCTAGTTTCGTATAACTTTCTTTCAGCAAGAACAGTTTTAACTTTTGCTATATCCTTCTTAACAAACTTTATTCTAGCTGTATTTTCTAATTGACCAGTAGCTAATTGGAATCTTAAGCTAAATAATTCACTTTTGAAGTCGTTTAATTTGTTCATTAGCTCTTCGCTTGTTAAATCTCTTAATTCTTTAGCTTTCATCCTATTCACCACCCTTTACTTCTAAATCTTCTTTTTTAACAAATTTACATTTAATTGGTAATTTATGTGCAGCAAGTCTCATAGCTTCTCTTGCTTTATCTTCAGAAACACCTGCTAATTCAAACATAACTCTTCCTGGCTTAACTACAGCTACCCAATATTCTGGAGAACCTTTCCCTGCACCCATACGAGTCTCTGCTGGTTTTCTTGTTACTGGTTTATGAGGGAATATTTTTATCCAAACCTTTCCCCCTCTTTTTATATATCTAGTCATCGCGATTCTGGCAGCTTCTATTTGATTAGAAGTTATCCAAGAAGCTTCTAATGCTACTAATCCAAACTCACCATAAGTAACTTTATTACCCTTATGAGCTTGCCCAGCCATGCTTCCTCTATGAACTCTACGACGCTTTACTCTTTTTGGCATTAACATGAGTATTTTTCCTCCTTCCTTGAACCTAACTATTATTAATTTCCTTTGTTTTCAGTTCTTTGAGGTCTTGATCCACCTTGAGGTCTTTGTTGTCCTCTGTAGTTTCCTCTGTTATCATTTCCTCTTCTGTCATTTCCTCTTCTATCGTTTCTTCTATTATCTCTCTTGTTGTCTCTTCTATCGTTTTTTCTGCTTTCTTCTCTTGGATTTACACCGTCTCTAGTTGGTAAAACTTCACCATTACATACCCAAACTTTTATACCGATTTTTCCATAAGTTGTATCAGCTTCAGCGAAACCATAATCTATATCTGCTCTTAAAGTTTGTAGTGGTACATTTCCTTCACTATAACCTTCAGTTCTAGCCATCTCAGCTCCACCTAATCTTCCTGAAGCAGAAACTTTTATCCCTTTAGCACCAGATTTCATTGCTCTTTGTATAGCTTGTTTCATTGCTCTTCTGAAAGCAACCCTTCTCTCTATAGCTAAAGCTATATTTTCAGCTACTAATTGAGCGTTTTTATCTGTACTTCTTACTTCTACTATATTAACTATTATAGTTTTCTTTGTCATTTTTTCTAATTCAACTTTTAATGCTTCGATTCCTGCACCAGCTCTTCCTATAACTACACCCGGCTTAGCAACGTGTAAGTCCATTTTTATTTTGTTAGCTGATCTTTCTATTTCTATCTTAGCAACTCCAGCTGAGTATAATCTTTTCTTTAAGAATTTACGTATATTATGGTCTTCTAATAATAAGTTTCCGAACTCTTTTTTATCAGTAGCAAACCATCTTGAGTCCCAATCTTTTATAACACCGACCCTTAAGCCGTGTGGATTAACCTTTTGACCCATTACTTTCCCTCCTATCTATTAATTATTTCTTCTCTTTAACAACAACCTCTATGTGAGAAGTTCTTTTTCTTATTGTAGTTGCACGACCCATAGCTCTAGGCATAAATCTCTTCATTGTTGGCCCTTGATTAGCAACTATTGATGCTATATATAATTTTTCAGTATCCATTTCGTGATTGTTTTCTGCGTTAGCTTTAGCTGATTTTACAACTTTAGCTATTATTGAAGCTGCTCCTCTTGGAGTAAACTTTAATATTGCTAATGCTTCATCAACATTCTTTCCTCTAACAAGGTCACATATTTGGCCTGCTTTTCTTGGTGATACACGTACATATTTAGCAGTAGCTTTTGCTTCCATTGTTATTCCTCCTTTCTTAGTCATAATTTAATTATTTTCTCTTATTAGATTTTTCGTCATCCTTATGTCCTTTGAAAGTTCTAGTAGGAACGAACTCACCTAATTTATGTCCAACCATATCTTCTGTTATATATACTGGAACATGTTTTCTTCCATCATGAACAGCTATAGTATTTTCTACCATTTGTGGAAACACAGTTGAAGATCTTGACCAAGTTTTTATAACTTCTTTATTTCCACTAGCATTCATAGCTTCTATCTTCTTTAAAAGTCTTGCATGGACAAAAGGCCCTTTTTTAGTTGATCTTGACATTTATATTCCTCCTTTCCGAGCAAAAATAAATTTACTACTTAGTTCTTCTTGATACTATTAGTTTATTTGAAGCTTTATTTTTCTTTCTAGTTTTGTATCCAAGAGCTGGTTTACCCCATGGAGTAACAGGAGATGGTCTACCTATTGGAGATCTACCTTCCCCTCCACCGTGTGGATGGTCATTAGGGTTCATTACAGAACCTCTTACAGTAGGTCTTATTCCCATATGTCTTTTTCTACCTGCTTTACCAATAACTACGTTACCATGCTCTATATTTCCAACTTGTCCTATAGTAGCTTTACAGTTTATACTTACTAATCTCATCTCACCTGATGGTAATCTTAATAAAGCATTTTTTCCTTCTTTAGCCATTAATTGTGCAGAAACTCCAGCAGATCTAACTAATTGAGCTCCTTTTCCTGGCTTTAATTCTATATTATGAATGATAGTACCAACTGGCATATCTTTTAATGCTAAACAGTTTCCTGGTTTTATATCAGCACCTAATCCTGATAATATAGTATCTCCAACATTAATTCCAACTGGAGCTAATATATATCTTTTTTCTCCATCAGCATAGTTCAATAATGCGATATTTGCAGTTCTGTTTGGATCATATTCTATAGTAGCAACCTTAGCAGGTATACCATCTTTATCTCTTTTAAAATCTATTATTCTATATTTTCTTTTTTGTCCTCCACCTCTATGACGAACAGTTATTCTACCATGTACATTTCTACCAGCATTTTTCTTTAAATTAACTAAAAGAGATTTTTCTGGTTGATTACATGTTATTTCATCAGAAACTAAAACTGTCATTTGTCTTAAGGCAGGAGAAGTTGGTCTAAACTTTTTTATAGCCATCTGTTTTCCCTCCTTCGTTTGTTATAATACTACATTCCTTGGAAGAATTCTATTTCTTTACTATCAGCAGTTAATTTAACTACTGCTTTCTTAAAGCTTGCTGTTCTTCCTTGAGTTCTACCCATTCTTTTAACTTTTCCATCGTAATTTAAAGTATTTACTTTGTCAACACTAACTCCGAATACTTTTTCTACTGCTTTTTTTATTTCAGTTTTGTTCGCATCTTTAGCCACAACAAAAGTGTATTTTTTTTCACCCATTTCAGCCATACTGTGCTCAGTTACAACTGGTCTTATTATTATATCATGTGGATTAGTCATTATGCGTACACCTCCTCCACTTTTTTAACAGCATCTGTAGTTATTATAAATGAATCATATTTTAATATATCATATACATTCATAGTATTAACTAATGCAGTTTGAACACCTTCTATATTTCTAGCTGATTTTATTACGTTATCATTCTTATCAGCTATAACTACTAAAGCTTTTTTAGCAGCATTTATATTATTTAATATTTGAGCAAATTCTTTAGTTTTAGGAGCATCCATGTTTAATGCATCTAATACTATAACTTCACTATTTTGAACTTTTGAAGATAAAGCACTCTTCATAGCTAATCTTCTTACCTTCTTAGGTAATGTATATTTGTAGCTTCTTGGTTTAGGTGCAAAAGCAACTCCTCCACCTACCCATTGTACAGATCTTGTAGAACCTTGTCTTGCTCTACCTGTTCCTTTTTGTTTCCAAGGTTTTCTTCCGCCACCTCTAACTTCTGCTCTAGTTTTAGCAGATTGAGTTCCTTGTCTCTTATTTGCTAATTGATTTTTTACAACTTCATATAAAACATGTCCATTAACTTCTACGCCAAATATAGAATCTGATAATTCTATTTCTCCAACGTTTTGTCCACTAACATTTAGTACATTTAATTTTGGCATTGTTATTCCTCCTTTCTTTAGGTTAGTCATTATTTAGAAACCTTTATAGCTTCTTTTATAGTTACTACTGAACCTTTAGCTCCTGGTATAGCTCCTTTAACTAATATAAGGTTCTTATCAGCATCTACTTTAACAACCTCTAAGTTTTGAACTGTTACCTTTACGCTTCCCATGTGTCCAGCTAATTTTTTGTTTTTAAATACTCTACCTGGGTAAGAACAAGCTCCCATTGAACCTGGTCTTCTGTGGTATCTAGAACCGTGAGATTCAGGACCTCTACTTTGTCCATGTCTTTTTATTGGACCTTGGAATCCCTTACCTTTACTTATTCCAGTAACATCTATTTTTGTACCTGCGTCAAATACATCAGCTTTTATTTCTTGTCCTACTGTGTATCCTTCTACAGAATCTACTCTGAATTCTTTTAAATGCTTCTTTAAAACATTAGCAGCAGCTAAATGTCCTTTTTTAGGTTTGTTTAAAGCTTTTTCTTTAGCATCTTCAAAACCTATTTGTATAGCATTGTATCCATCTTTATCAACTGTTTTTATTTGAGTAACGACCATAGGTCCTGCTTCAACAGCTGTTACAGGTATAACTACACCTTTATCAGTGAATATTTGAGTCATACCAACTTTTTTGCCTAATATTCCTTTCATATTAGCACCTCCTATAATTCTTACAGCGGATTACATCTTTTAGAGTAATCATTCTAAGATAATCATCTATAGGATAATATCTTAGGGGTTCTTATAATTTTATTTCTATATCTACACCTGCTGGTAAGTCTAATCTCATTAATGAGTCAACTGTCTTAGGTGTTGGATTAGCTATGTCGATTAGTCTTTTATGAGTTCTTATTTCAAATTGTTCTCTAGAGTCTTTGTACTTATGTACAGCTCTTAATATAGTTACAACTTGTTTTTCTGTTGGTAGAGGCACAGGTCCTGAAACTTGTGATCCAGCCTTTTTAGCAGTTTCAACTATTTTCCCTGCTGAAAAATCTAATAATTTGTGATCATATGATTTTAATCTTATTCTTATTTTTTCATTCTTAGCCATTTTGTTTTCCCTCCTTTATCACGTGTTTAATTTTCAAGTTGCGTACAACCAATACCGATACACTGCTCCGGGTGTGTTGTAACTTTTAAATCGATACTAGTTCGTATTTCACTAGGACTTAATTTTCATTTTCTTAATCTCTCAAGCACACTATTATATTTTATATCATCTGTTACTTTTTTTCAAGTTTTTTTTATGTTTTTTTCAATTTTATTTTCTCTTACAACATCATAACCTTAAGCCTGATTGTTAATCTACCTCAAGGCACTAGTTTAGTATATATGCTTTAGCGCTACTTGTCAACAAAAAACAAAAAAGAGAGGTGTTACCCCCTCTTTTTTTATATTAAATCCATTAGTTTAGTAAAAGATTACTCTATTATTGTAGCAACAACTCCTGAAGCTACCGTTCTTCCACCTTCTCTTATTGAGAATCTTAAT
>NZ_JAGWCX010000069.1:0-21358 GCF_020657775.1 Clostridioides sp. ZZV14-6345
TTCCTGATATATCATTTTCATAATTTCTAATTACCTATTAAAATAATACCCAGCTCCTCTTATTGTTATAATCTTTTGAGGATTCTTATAATCTTTCTCTATCTTCTTTCTTAATCCGTTCACTGCAACTACCACACTATAGTTATCCTCTAAGTATTCATTCATCCATACATGTTCATATATCTCTTTAATAGTTAATGTCTTTTCAGGATTCTCTATAAAAAAGTTTAACAACTTATTTTCTGTTGGAGTCAATTTTATTATTTTATCTTCTAACTTTATTACTCCACTAGTTCTATTATATTCCTCTAACTTTGTATTATTTTCATTATTATTTACATATGAATTCATTCTTCTTAAAATAGCTTTTACTTTTGCATATAGTATTTCTAAGTTTAGAGACTTTATTAAGTAATCATCTCCACCAGAATTTAAAGCATTTAAAATGCTTTGGTCTTCATTTATGTAAGTCATATACACAATTGGACATGTAGTTACATTTCTAATTTTTTTACAAAGAGTCCATCCATCACCATCAGTTAGAATTATTTCTAAAAATATTAAATCATATTTGTTACTAAATACTTTACCAATAGCTTCTTCACAATTATATGCTAAATCTATACTTATTCCTTTTTCCTCCAGAAATCTTTTTAGTTTCTGGCAATTATCTTTGTCTCCATCTATTATCAATATCTTAGTTTGCATTATAATCACTCCTAAATATCATTATTCTTTTATATTAATAAGCTATTATTATAAAAAACATAGACTTAATTTTATTGTAAAAACAGTTCCTTTTCTTACTCTAAATCTACAAAGATTTCTCCATAATGTTCTCTTATAATGTATTTGACCATATATAATCTTAACCCTTAATCTTTTTGTTTATTACTATATCTTTCTATAAATAATCAATCAAATATCTTTGGTATATTTTCTGAGGGTATTCCTTTCCATTATCATAAATTTCAATAATTACAAATCCATTTTCTTTATCTATTGACAAAATTATATTTTCATCAACTGGAATAAAGCTTAAAAGATATGTTTCTCTCTTTATCTACATGAACATTCCCAAACTTATATTAAATCTATGAATTCCTGTATATCTGAAACAGGTTTCTTTAAATCATGTGCTACATCTGCCCAAAACTTTTTACGTTCATTATTCATTACTTCAACTTCATACTAAAGATTTTTTGTGAGCTTTTCATTTTTCTTTTATTATTATTCTATTCCTATTTATCATCATAATAAAGAGGATACATGTATATCTAATAGATTTCTTTACCCACATTTCCTAATGAATCTATACTGTATGTTGGTCTCCAATATTAGGTATTCTCCAGATTTGATTATATAATAATCTCCTCCAGCTAAGAATCCAAAAACTCTTTCTTCTTCATGCTCATAATTAGATAAAAATATTAGAAGTATGTTAACCTTTTCTTTTATACAATAGTAAATTTTTATATCCATCTATGTCTGGCAATACAATATCCAGGATTACACAATCTAAAACTATACTTTCTATTATCTTCATAGCATCTTCCGACGTATATACATTAAGACCTCTATTTTAAAAATAAATTTGATTTATTTTTAAAATGTAAACATCATCAATTCCAACCAGTAAGTTGTACATTACACCACTCCATTCAAAAATATTTTAATCATAGTCTCAAGTTTTAATCATTATAAATTATAATGTTTTATTTTTTATATAATTAGTATTATTATTTTATAATATCTTTACAAGCTACACTATAATCCTTAAGTATTTTCGAATAATTATTTAATATTGTCTTAAATATTAATATTTATTATTAAATACTAATCAAAGTCTCCGATTGTTGGAAATGGAGCTTAAGGTAGTTTTATATCATAAATCTATTATTTTTCTAGAAACTTGTTCATTACCCAGTTTGAGTATTGATTTATATGGTTATAATATAAAATAAATTGTATTATTTTGGTAAATATTTTGTTGCAAAAGGTTTACATTCTGTATCCTAATATTTATAAAAGCATTATTTTATTATTATAATTGTATTATATTTTTAAAAAAATTTCCTTTTTTCAACAAAGGGCTACTTTAAAAAGTTATATTCCATCTATCATTAGAAATCCAACTACCAATATGATAATTTTCAAATTTTACAATTTTTTTGTTAATTTTAAAACAAAAAAAGACTATGCAATATAAAAATTATATTCATAGCCGGTTGCACCACTAACTCCATATACCTCTAGATGCCCAATAATAAGATATACTTCTCAGTTTCTAAAATATTTTTATTAAAAATCTTTAATATGTTTTGGTAAATTTCTTTTTTATTCTAACATTGTAATATTATTTTGTCAATATTTCCATATTTTTTAGATATAATGTACTAAAATATTTATTATCTCTAAAAATATTTATACTTATATCACCAATAATAGACAATACCCTGCAAGTTATAGCAACATTTTTATGAGCTTATCTTGCAGGGTACTATATATTTATCTTATATTAAATATTCATCTTACTTATTAACTTTGATAAATCCTTTTTCTGAAACAAGTGCTTGTCCTTCATCACTCAATATATAATCTATTAAAGCTTTTCCTTTTTCTGATAAATTGTCTTCCTTATTAACTAATATAAATGGTCTTGATATTGGATATTTATTATCTATTACATTTGTATCAGTTGGTTCAACATCATTCACTTTTAAACTATTCACTTTCTCATCAACATATCCAAATGATATATATCCTATAGCATTTTCATTTCCTTCAACTGTAGTTTTTATATTTCCTGAACCATCACTTATTTGTGCATCTTTACTTAATTCTTCTGATTCAAATCCTACAATTTCTTGGAATCCATCTCTAGTTCCTGAACCTTCTTCTCTTGATACTATTACTATTGGTGCATCATTTCCTCCTACTTCTTTCCAGTTAGTTATCTTTCCTGTATATATACCTTTAATTTGGTCCATTGTTAGATTTTTTACTGGGTTAGCAGTATTAGTTATCAATGCTATACCATCTATTGCTATCTTAGTTTCCTTTAATCCAGCACTTTTTTCTTCATCTTTTAAATCTCTTGAACTCATTCCTATTTCAGATGTTCCTTCTATAGCATTTTTTATACCTCCAGAAGAACCAATTTGTTGTACTTCTACGCTAACACCTTCATTTTTCTCCTGAAACTTTTCTCCAATAGTTTCCATAAGGGGACCTATTGAAGTCGAACCTGAAACAGAAACTTTACTTGAATCTCCTGAACCTCCTGAGTTAGAACCACATCCTACTGCTAAAGCTCCAACTAACATTGTACTAGCTAAAAGAACTCCTATTTTCTTTTTAAACATTTTACTTACCCCCGCTTATATTTTAATTTTTTGATTGTCATATTCTCTATATTTTAATAATACATATTTTTTGTTAAGTGAATATTAGAGCGAGGTTAAGTAAGTGTAAATATTGTTAAATACATGTAAAAATTTAATTTTATATGGTATATTCTCAATTGAATTAATTTTTTAAAGCTATTTTAATATTATATGAATATAATACACTATCTAGTATTATTATAAATTTTTAATGACACTATTAATTTATCGTATTTCTATAACTCTTTTTCTAGTCTATTAACTAAACTACCAAATACATTTAGAGCTTCCTCTATAGATTCTTTTTTCGCCATATCTACACCAGCAGATTTTAATTGTTCTAAAGGATACTCTGACCCTCCACTTTTTAAGAAGTTTATATATCTATCTACAGCAGTACTGCCTTCTGAAAGTATCTGTTGACTTAAAGCACTTGCAGCTGAAAATCCTGTAGCATATTTATACACATAGAAATTTGAATAAAAATGAGGAATTCTAGCCCATTCTATTCCTATTTGTTTATCTACTATTGCAGATTTTCCATAATACTTTTCATTTAATTTATAGTATATGTCAGTAAATTCATCAGCAGTAAGTGGCTCTCCATTCTCTACCTTTGCATGTACAATTTTTTCAAACTCAGCAAACATAGTTTGTCTATGAACTGTAGTTCTAAATTGTTCTAAATAATAATTTAATAGGTATATAGTTTCATCTTTAGACTTAGAATTTTCTAATAAATAATTTATAAGAAGTAATTCATTCAATGTAGATGCAACTTCTGCAACGAATATCTTATAATCTGAATATAAAAACGGTTGACTAGTTCTTGAATAATGACTATGGACAGAGTGACCTAATTCATGAATTAAAGTAAATAAAGAATTAAGGTCATTTTTATAACTCATTAATATATAAGGATGCGAATCATAACTTCCCCAAGAATAAGCGCCTCCTTTTTTTCCTTCATTATCATATACATCAATCCAACCTTCATCAAAAGCACTTTTTACAACTTTCAAATACTCTTCTCCTAAAGGCTTAAGTGCATCTAATATAATATTCTGCGCTTTATCATATGGTATATCCATGTCAAACTTATCTGTTAAAGGAACATATAAATCATACATGTGTATTTCATTTAACCCTAAAAATTTCTTTTTAAGTTCAACATATTTATTTAAAATAGGAAGACTTTCATCTATAGCTGATATAAGATTATTGTAGACATCCAAACTTACATCATCTGAAAATAAAGATGCTTCTATTGCTGAATTATACTTTCTAGTTTTTGCGTAAAATATTTCTGATTTTATTCCACCATAAAGTGTTGATGCAAATGTATTTTTATATTTCTCATAAGTCGAAAATTCACCTTCAAAAGCGTCTTTTCTAACTCTACTATTTTTACTTTTTATAAATAAAGAGTAATTTGAATGAGAAAGCTTAACCTTATTACCCTCTTCATCTTCTATTTCAGGAAATTCCATATCTGCATATGCTAACATATCGTATACATTTTCTGGAACTGTTGATAATTCTGATGTAGCTGCAAGTATTTCTTCTTCTCTCTCACTCAAAGTATGTGGTTTATCTCTTAATATATCCTTTATATATTTTGTATAAAAAGATAACTTCTCATCTTTTAAATATTCATTTAACTTATTTTCTTCTATAGCCAGTATTTCTGGAACTATATAAGAGGTAGCCACACCCAAATCAGTAGATAGCATTTCTGTCTTAGTAGCTCTTCCTTGATTATCATTGATTCTAGTATCTTCATGTTGTTTCATATGAGTATATACATATAGATTTTGAACAATTCTAGATGCATTTTCAGAGATATTTAATACTTTATATAAATTCTCCTTACTCTCAGAAAGTTTCCCTTTATATTCTTTTACTTCTTGGATAAGATTTTTTACTTTGCTTATGTCTTTTTCTATTTCATCTTTACTGGAATACATCTTATCTATCTTCCACTTATATTTTTCTTCTATTGTACTTCTATCAGTTCCCATATCATACACCTCTATTTTAATTTGTTTTATATTTTATTCACTTTACAAAATATATTGTATATATTTTAGTCCAAATAATCTACATTTATTACTCCTTCTATCATATTTATTTCTTTCATAACATCATGTAAATGGATTCTCTTACCATAAGATACAAAAAAATTGACCTTCCAGTATTCCTCATTACGACATTCTATTTCCATGTTTCTTACAATAAGTTGATTTTTTTCAAATTTATCATATAAAAAAGGTATAGAATCCAAATTGCTTAATTTTAATATTAATACATTTTTTTCTTGGCTAAATAAAAATGTATTGATTATCCTAAGCACAAATAATGCTATCATTACAAATAATCCACCTAAAATCGATAATTCATAATAACCATAACCCACTGCTATACCAATACATGCAGTTGCCCACATCCCAGCAGCTGTAGTAAGTCCTTTTACTCCACCTTTATTTTTTAAAATTGCTCCTGCACCTAAAAAACCAATTCCAGATAACACTTGAGCAGGCATTCTTGCTGGGTCAGCATTTGTATACAAATTATAATCAAAAAATAACTGAATCGAAGTTATTGAAACAATACAAGAACCTGTTGCAATTAATATATGTGTCCTAAATCCTGCAAACTGCCTTATTTTTTCTCTCTCTAGACCTATTATTCCTCCTATTATTAGTGCTAATAGTAACCTTATTGCTATCTCCTTACTTCCTATATCAATCATAATATAAAACCTCCTGACTTAATCACAACTTATGTCCTACAGATAATTTACACATCAGAAATATTATTTTATATCTTAATATTATTATTAATATATGTAAAATATAGCCATCTGTTAATTTTTGATACAAAAAAACCCACAATTGTGGGCTATTTGCTTAGGTACATGTATTTATTTATTAATATATCTATTTTCTTGCTCGATTCTACTAACTCTTCTTGAAATATTTCTGGATATTCTATGTATGTATTTATCTCTTCCCTAACTGCTTCAATCTCATTTTTTAACGCTTCTAATTCATTGTTCGCCATAATAATCACCACTATTACAAATTTGTATATTTTTATATACATTTTATCAAACAATATTATATTTTGTCAATATTATGTCAATAAAACTTACTATAAAAATGTTTTAATTTAGGTATTGTATACCTGGATACTAAACCTACAAACATACCAGTTACTAATGATGCCATTAACATAAATGGTAAGTATCCTATAGCAAGTATATTTTCTATGATTAAACTTGCAACTATTAATTGACCTATATTATGCCCTATTGCACCTATAATGCTTATCCCTATTATTGATAATCCTTTTATTTTACTTGATAAATACATAAATAAAAGACTTAGATAAGCTCCTCCTATACTAAATAATAGATATGATAAAGGGCCTGCGAATATTGATGACAAAATTACCCTGATAGTAACAATTATAACAGTATCTTTGACACCTAACAACATCAATGAAATTAAAGTTATAATATTACTCAAACCCAATTTCGCCCCTGGAAATATAACTATAAGAGGATTTGGTATATATGTCTCTAATACATATAAGGCTAAACTATACCCTATCATAAGACCTAAAAATGTCATTTTTCTAGTTTTCATTAAGTTAACTCCTCCAAATTTTATCTATCATATTACATTATAATACAAAATATATAAAAACACCTAATTTAGACTAAAATATTTTTTAATCTGTTTAGAATAAATATTAGTTATTTCAACGCACAATTGCCTCTATAATTCTTGACTTTTTGCATCATACTTGTTACAATTTTAATGATAATGAATTTCATTAGGAGGTGTTAATAATGACTGTTTACGATTTGAAAATAGGAGAAAAAGGACTTATTAATAGTATAGATGGAAACATTAAATTATCTAAAAGATTACTTGCACTTGGATGTATAAATAGTACTGAAATAGAAGTTAAAAAGGTTGCTCCATTTGGAGACCCAATTATAATTAGATTTAGAGGTTTTGACCTTGCCATTAGAAAATCTGATGCTAAAAATATTTCTTTACAATAATAGAGGAGGAGCTACCTGTGATTAATGTAGCATTATTAGGAAACCCAAATGTCGGTAAAACTACTGTTTTCAACCTACTTACAGGTTCAAATCAATATGTAGGTAACTGGCCTGGTGTTACTATAGAAAAAAAAGAAGGATTTCTTGGGAAAGAAATAAAAGTTGTAGATTTACCTGGTATATATGCAATGGATACTTTCTCAAACGAAGAAAAGGTTTCTAAATCATATTTAGAAAATGAAGATGTCGATGTAATAGTAAATGTAGTTGATGCCTCTAATTTATCAAGAAACCTTTACCTAACAACTCAACTTATGCAATTTAACAAACCTATAGTTATACTGCTTAATATGTTAGACATTGCAGAATCTAAGGGAGTTAATATAGATGCTAAAAAACTAGGCGAAGAACTTGGAGTAATTGTTGTTCCAATTATAGCAAAAAAGAAAAATGGCGTTGAGAGAATAGAAGAAGAAATTAAAGGAGCTACACAAAAAGCTTTTATATATCAGAAAAACTTTGGAAGTGAAACAGAAACATATAAAAAATTAGAATCCATTTTATCAAGATGTACAAAAACTACATACATACAGAAAAAATCTATCAGTGATAAAATAGACAATATAGTTTTAAATCCTATATTAGCCTATCCGATATTTATTGGTGTATTGTTCCTCTTATTTAAATTTACCTTTGATTGGGTTGGAGGACCACTACAAGAGGGCTTTGCTGGTCTTATAGAAGCTTATATTTCTGCACCTGTTAGTGATATATTATCCAACTCTAGCCCATGGTTTAAGTCACTTATAGTTGATGGAATAATTGGAGGTGTTGGTGGTACTTTACCATTCTTCCCTTTAATATTTACATTATTCTTTGGTATATCGTTGTTTGAAGATAGTGGATATATGTCAAGAACAGCATTTTTAATGGATAAGATTATGAGAAAGGTTGGTCTATCTGGTAAAGCTTTTATACCTATAGTTATGGGTATGGGATGTTCTTCTCCAGCTATAATGGCAACTAGAACATTAGAAAGTGAAAAAGATAGAAGAGTTACAGCTCTTATTGCACCACTTATGACTTGTGGAGCAAAGCTACCTATATATGCACTATTTGTAGCTATATTCTTTCCACATAATGCTGCCTTAGTAACTACATCACTATACTTAGTTGGTATAGTTATGGCAATTGTAATTGCATTATTCTTAAATAAGACAGCATTTAAAACAGAGGCTGAACCATTTATACTAGAATTGCCAGAATATAGAATACCTACTATAAGTGCACTTATTAAAAATACATGGAATAAATCAAAAGGTTTCTTGATAAGAGTTGTTACTGTCATGTTTGCAATGTCAGTCGTAATTTGGGGACTTTCTTCATTCAATGTTTTTGGATATACAGAAGATATAAATGTAAGCTTCTTGGCTACTCTAGGGCACATTATATCTCCTATATTCAAACCTCTTGGTTTTGATGATTGGAGAACTTCAGTTGCCATTTTAAGTGGTCTTGGAGCAAAAGAAATCGTAGTGAACTCTTTAAATATACTATATGGTAATCTGACTGTTGTATTGCCAACAATATTTAATGGAGTTACTGCATATACTTTCTTGATATTTACTGCTTTATATACTCCATGTATAGCTGCACTTGCAACTATGAAAAAAGAATATGGCAATAAAATGATGTTTGCATCATTTGCATATCAGTTTATACTAGCATGGATAATGGCTTTTATAGTTAAAGGTATAGGTGGAGTACTATTTATGGGTAATTCAATAATGGAGGCTTTGATAGGTGGAATAATTATAGTCCTTGCACTTTTTATTTTATTTAATAAATTCAAGTCTACAAATAACAAAAGTGGATGTAGTGGATGTTCTGGTTGCTCTGGATGTCCAGGCTCTTGCTCAAGTGAGGAAGATAGTAATAAAAAAAGTAGTACACATTAACATGTAAATGTTTTAATTTTAAAATAAGAAGCTATCACACAAACAATTTTAAATTGCAGTGTGACAGCTTCTTTTTTACTTATTCAGCTTCTTGCTACCTAACTTCATGTGGAACTTAGTATCTTTTGGAATACTTGGGTCTATTCCTCTTAATATAGGTATTTCTCCACATATCAATTGTATAGGTACTATGAAGTTAAATGTTTGATAGTAAGGATTATCTGTAACATCTATTTTTAAGTTTTTATCGTCTTCCATGACATCTCTACCTATAGCAAATACATTTTCTGTCCAACCAGAAAGTACTTCAACCATCTTAGTTACTCTAGGCTCTTTTCCTGTATCTAGTATAAATATAGTAGAATCACTATTTATAGCATTATATATACCATGTATAAACTCTTCAAATTCATACCCAGTTACAGGTATTCTCATTGTTTCTAATAACTTTAATGCTGCTTCTAATGTATCTCCATATATTTCAGAATGACCTATTATTCTTATTTCTTTAGAATTAACTAACTTTTCTTTGTTTCTTTGAATCCATTGTTTAGATAACTTATACACTGCTTCAAATCTATCAATTGCATCTAATATCTTATTTATTTCCTCATTATACTTTTCACTAGATATTGAACCTTTTTCTCTAGCTATTTGAAGACCTAATAACATTAAGTTTAACTTTGTACAATAATATCCTTTTGTTTTAGCTCCAGATTTTTCTTCTCCACAATTTACTGTTAATATATAGTCAGAAATCTCATCTATTAGAGCATTTTTGCATCCTGCCATAGATGCTATTTTACAACCTTTGTCTTCAGCTAATTTCATAGCATTGTATGTAGAATAACTACTTCCACCTTGAGATATTCCTACTACTAAAGTATTTTCATTATCAAGCTTAAATGTATCTTCAGTTATCATAAATGGATACATTTCTACAACATCTATATCTAATAAATTCTGTAAATAAGGTTGCACTTGTATTCCTGAGTGATAGCTAGTACCTGAACCTGTTATTATAATCTTTTTTATATCTTCTCTCTTAACCTCATTAAATAAATTATCTGCGTTAGATATCATTTCTTTCATTCTAACTGGTGTTTCTAAAATATAATCTTGTATTCTCATTTTGTATGCCTTCCTTATCTATATATTCAATAAATTATAATTTAGTTTCTATAACAGACCTATAGCATGTAAAACAATTCCACCTACTATAATCACTATAGTTAATTTTGTTACACTTACCTTTCTCTTTAACATGTAATATATTACAAATGCAAAACTTAAAGGTAGCATATTCGGTATTATTTTATCTAATATATCTTGTAGAACTACTTCTGCACCATTTAAGTTGAATTTTAGAGGAGTAGTTATACTTAACATCGTTGCAACCATTCCTCCTACAACAAATAAACCAACAATTGTAGCCATAGACATTATTTTCTCCATAAGACCTTCTCTTTGTATTCTTTCAAGAGAATTTACTCCGACCTGATACCCATATTTAAGTCCAAATATTCTAAGAGCAAATGCTGGTATATTGTATAGTAGTAAGAATAATAGTGGACCAAATATATTACCTTCTTTTGCAAGTGATACTCCTACTCCAGCAGCTATAATTCTAAATGTTCCCCAAAATAGTGAATCACCAATTCCCGCAAGAGGTCCCATAAGAGCTGTTTTAACAGCACTTATTGAACTTTCATCAAATTCTGGATTATTAGCATTTTCTTCTTCCATAGCTGCTGTTATACCTAATATTGTAGGAACTACTACTGTTGTTGTATTAAAAAGCTCCAAATGTCTTTCTATTGCTTTTGCTTGATTTTCTTTATTATTATATAACTTCTTTATTGCAGGCAACATTGAATAACAGTAACCTAAGTTTTGCATTCTTTCATAATTAAATGCACCTTGAAGGGCAAATGAGCGCCAAAACATACTTCTTAATTCTTTTTTTGTTAGTTTATTCAAAGTCAATCTCTCCTTCCGTTAAAGTGCTGATTGCTAATTGAGGATTTTGATTATTTTCTTTGTTATTGATATAAAAGTTTAATACAACTGCTACACATACTCCAAATAGAGCTATAGCAGTTATATCTAAACCACCATAAGATGCTAACAGGAATCCTATAAAGAAAAATACAGACATTTTTTTTGAAAGTAACATATCCATAAGTAATGCAAATCCTACTGCTGGTAACAATGTCCCTGCAACACCCAATCCATCTAATATAACTTTAGGTATTGCATTTATTAATGTTGTAACTTTATCAGCACCAACCATAATTGCTAAAAATGTTGGAACTGATGTACTTAAAAAGAATAATACTACCGGTAACCACATCATTATGGTAACCTTCTTAAAATCAGCCTGTTTAGCATAGAAAACTGCCTTTTGAGAAAAATATAAGTTTACTATTCTAACTAAGACTCCAAGAGATTGTGCTAAGACTGCTACTGGCACTGCTACAGCTAAAGCAACTTCTGCTCCATTTCCTGATAATATAGCAAAAGCTGTACCTAATACACCACCTGTTACTACATCTGGAGGAGTAGCTGCACCTATTCCTGCAATTCCCATCCAAATTAATTCAAGTTGTGCACCAATCATAATTCCTGACTTTATATCTCCTAGAACTAATCCTACTAACATACCTGTAACTATTGGTCTGTCAAACATAGATTGACCAAATATACGTCCATCTAATATACCAAATCCAGCTATAATAGCTAACATAATAGCTTGTACTAACATAGTGAACCTCCACCTTAACTTAGTTTAAATTTACATTAATTACATCACATTCTTAATTTTATTTTGATTTTCTAATAATTCATTTACATAAACAATTCCATTTTTTGCTTCCTCTAAACCTAATTTAGCTAGTAGTTTTGTATCTTCCTCAGCTAATAAAAGAGTAGATAAAAGCATTGGTAAATTTACCCCTGTCAATAGCTCAAATTTAACCCCTTGTAAAAGTAAATTTGTACATATATTTGCTACACTTCCACCAAATACATCTGTTAATACAACAAATTCTTCACTATCTTTGTTATTTAATAATATGCTTCTAATCTCTTTCTCAGCATCATCTGCCGATTTATCCTTTGTCATACAAAAGTACTCAACATTATTTAATGAACCAATTATTAATTTACTTGTATCAACAAGCTCTCTAGACAATTCTCCATGTGTTGCAATTAAAAATTTTTTCATTTTCTTTCTCCTAAATTATTTTATTAAGTCTGATAGTTGCTTCTTTTTGTCTCTAGGCAACATTCTGAATTCTATATCAATACCTAAATCACTTATTTCTTTAAAGTTATTTATATCATTATCATCAACAGCCACTAAATCTGTAAGTTTCTTCTTTCCTTCTTCATATCTTAATCCCCCTACATTTATTTCTTTTAATACTCCTCCTGAGTTTTTAGCTACAACTAAAGCGTCTTTAGTATTTTTAACTAATACTAATACATTGCTTTTCTTTGAAGAAGCAAACTTTTCTACTATTTCTCCAGATTCCTCTACCCCCCTTATATATAAAGTTACATTACTCGGTTTAGCTAAATTTAATGACAAGACTTTCATTTGGTCATTTTTCGCTTCATCATTTGCAACTAGTATTACATTTATACCTAGTGATGTTGCCCATCCATACGCTACCTGACCATGTATTAATCTGTCATCAATTCTCATTAAAGATACCATCTTCCTCAAATCCTCCATAATATATAAAAATTTTTATTCTCTCATTTATAAAAGCAAAAAGTATGCCAAATAGCGGCATACTTTTTTAAATTTCATTCATTTATTTTATAATCTTGTATTTTACTGTGGTAGACCATAGATAATATTATAGATGTATCCTATTTCTGAAATTGGTATTTGCACACTATAACTCTTTTCTAGCACACTAAATGCATTTTTTATTAATTTAACTTCACTATGATGGTTTCTAATTAGCAAATTCATATCAGTATATTCTTCAATTTCAGCTTTTCTAACTAATCTTTCAATCATGCAACTTAAGTGAACATATAAAGCAATCTTTTTATCATTTGGAAGCTTTTTCTTTTGAATACTTTCTATAACATTGATTCCCTCTTCTATTCTCTCTATTATCTTTTTCGAATCCAAAATAGTCAGACTATCTATTACTCTAATCAATGAAAAGTTCTTTACAATAGAATCATTTATGTTCTTTATTTTTTCATTTTCTACTACTTTACTAAATATTCTAAAGACATCATCTTCTCCTTTTCCTGATATTATATCCTCTAACAGTATAAAATCCACTCCATTTACATTTGGATTGGCAGTTCCTACTATAGCTAGTACATCATACATTTCAAAAATTGGGTCTTTATCTCCCATAGAAACAAGACTATCATAATCATAAGGTATTATTTTAACATCAACTATTCCAATTAAACTTTCTGAAAGTAGATGTTGGATTTTTATAGCAGTACCTATCCCTGTAAAACAAGATGATACTATAGCATATTCTTTATTTTTTTGAGGATAATACAATTGTATATTGGGTTTAATTTCTTCATCCATAATTTCTGCAATCTCTTCAATGTTTTTACCTTGTATTAACAAATTTCCTACTTCTAGTGCAGAAATAGTGGATATTTGATCTATAAATAACATTGGGCTATTTATCTTATTCTTTAAATCTCCGTATATAAGATTAAGAGAGCCCATATCAAATAACACAATTAAACCATTTTTTATCCTATACCCGTCTAGGTATCTAGACATTTGTTTTGATACATCAGCAATGGTAGAATTTATAGGCATATCAATAGCTGTAAATACATTTTTACCTAAGATACGATTACATACATTCGCCATACTACTGGCAGTAGCATATCCATGTGCTACAATAATCGCATTAACTTGATTAAATTTCATTCTTATAATTGTTGACTTGACAAATATAATCATTATAATTGTATCTACATTATTAAGATACATATCCAATCTATTCGTTATTAATGTTGATACTTTATTTACTATAGAGTATTCTTTATAATTTTCTTTTCTTAAATATATTAGTAATTTACTTTCTAAAGCTTTATATTCATCAGATAATTGATAAGACTCCTCCTTCAAATAAAGATAAGACGAAAATGCTAACACATTATTCCCATCGTATTTTATATTGTTATTAACTTCCAAGTTTCTAAATATGTCCTGCATTATCGATATTATAAGTTCCATAAGTACGTTATTATTTTCATCATTATTTGAAAAAACTAAATTGTCCATTAATCTAATTATTAAATTAGAACTCTTTTTGCTAAATAGCTCTTTTGTTATTTCATTTTTTTCTAGTCTATCAAAGTAATCTAAACATTTTATGACACTTTGATATATTATATTTCTTTTATTTCCTCCATTTGATATCTCAAGACTAAATTGTTTAGGAGAAAATACAATGCTTTTGCTACTTTGGAATTGAAATATATCTATATTTTCTATATAAATATTTCTAGGAAGGTCTTGGAGAGTAACAAAAATATTTCCATTTCTTCTTTGATTTTTTGCATATGCTCGTCCACATGCATATTTTATTACATTTTTACATTCACCTATATTTCCCTTGAATTTTATCTTTAAAATCATATTTAATGTAATTTGAGTTATCTCTATAGGCAAACCAAGCACCTTACTCTCCTCATATATAAAATGTTCTACAATTTTCCTTTTTTCAATAGTTCCTCTTTCTTCTATATTAGGAACATAAATATTTATAGGTATTCTTCTTAAAAAAGTTTGTAAAAACTCAGATAAGCTTTCTGTTGTAGCAAATACTAATCTTACTCTAGCTCTTCTAATTACTCCATTCTCTCCAATTCTAGAAAATGTACCTGTATCCATAAATGTAAATAACTTTTCTTGACCTTCACTATTTAATCTATGTACCTCATCTAAAAATAAAACACCACCATCAGATTGCTCTATTAGTCCTGCTCTAGATTCATTTGCTCCAGTATAAGCTCCTTTCACATATCCAAACAATATACTGGATAATAACTCCAAATTATTATAATACTGTGCACAGTTTAGCACATTATATGGGGCATTTTTTTCTAATACATTACTACTTACACTATATTTATATATTATCTTAGCTAAAAAAGTTTTTCCTACTCCACTATCACCTGTCAGCATTATCGTAAGCCCACCATTTGGATAGAGTACAGCAGTTTTTATTTGCTCTATTACCTCTTTTAAGCTATTATCATGCCCTATGATACTATTAAACACAATCTCTTGCTTTAATAATTTGCACTCATTGTTAAGTTCATCTACATTTTCATAAATACTTTTTTTTGTAGGACCTATTACATCATTTATCTTATTTTTAGGTAAAAAAATAACAGGTCTACTATTTATCTTTATAAGATTATCAGACTTTACTAAGTCATTTAATAATCTACTTGATTGAGTTCTACTTAAATTAAACTTTTTTACTATATCTTCTGTTACTACTCCACTCTGTTTTTTAAGTTCATCAAAATTGTTAAATAATACACACTCATTTACAAAGCTTAAAATTTCATCCCTCATGTTCAACCTCCAATATAAATATTAATAATACTATAATAGTAGTATATCATTTGTATATTTATGAAAAAGCAAATTATATTCCTATCTTAACTCTCTTTTATTAAGTTCTAAAATCAAACTTTTTATAAGTATAAAATCTAGATTTTTTAGCCTAATCTCAAAGTACTTATCCTACTATATATTTGATATGGAACCTAAATAAGAATATAAATGTATATAAGAATATATTTATCATATCCAAAAGTAAAACACTATAGATATTTTTAAAACTTATAGTGAAGAAAACATTTGTAAATTTTATTATCTCATGAATATTATTTCAAATTTAAAAAGGCTATAGGTGAATTTATTTTTACATAAATCTACCTATAGCCTTACAATGATACTTATAAACTTTATTTTTCACAATAGTACATTTCAAACATAGTTAAAAATATATCTATTTAATTATTAACATTTAAGTAATAAATCTAACTCAATCATTAAATTCCTTCTATAACAAATTACTCTTCTTTTGCTTGTACCTCATACATTTTTTTGTAAATATTAGTAAATACTAAAAAAGTAATTCAAGAAATCATATAATAAACCTCATTTATATCTGTTATTTACTCATATCTTTAGATTTATCTATACAAGCGACAATAGATTTTATAACTGCTGCTCTAAAGCCTTCTTCTTCTAATACCTTAACTGCTTCTATAGTAGTTCCTGCTGGAGAACAAACCATATCTTTTAATTCACCTGGATGTTTTCCAGTTTCAAGAACCATCTTAGCTGACCCCATTACTGCTTGAGATGCAAATTTATAAGCTTGCTGTCTTGGCATACCAGCTAGTACTGCTGCATCTGCCATAGCTTCTATAAACATAAATACATATGCAGGAGAAGAACCACTAATACCTGTAACTGTATCCATTAAATATTCTGATACTACTTCCGCCTCACCAAAAGACTCAAACAGAGCCTTAATCATATTTAACTCTTCATCAGTTACATTACTATTTTTACAAAGAGCCGACATTCCTTCACCAACAAGAGCTGGAGTATTAGGCATTACTCTTACTATTTTTTTATCTGAACCTATAAAACTTTCAAGGCTTTCTATAGTTTTACCTGCTGCTATTGATACTATTATTTTATTTGCATCTATCAATCCTTTAAGTGGTGTTAAAGCCTTTTCACATATATTAGGTTTAAGTGCTACTATTACCACATCAGAGTTTGTAACAGCTACTTTTGAATCAGTTGTAGTATTTACTCCAAATTCTTCTTTTACTTTATCTAAAGCAACTTGACTTAAGTCTGATACAGTTATATCTTCTGCCTTTACTAATCCTGATTGTACTATACCACCTATCATTGCACTTCCCATATTTCCTGAACCAATAAATCCTAAAGTTTTCATATCAAATCTCCTTTTTTCTATTAGTTTTATTTTAAAGTAGCTAAATTGACTTTATTTTAACTGCTTAAAATTATCTTATTTTTATAAAATATAACCTTATTATAATTATAATAAATTATTTTTTGTATGTATTACTTACTAATATATGTATGAATTATTAAATATAAATTTAACGATTTTTTCATTAAACTTAATGAGCTAACTTCCTATTTAGAAAGTTAGCTCATAATTAATCTAAAATTTTTAAAATGGAATCTAACCATCTATACTCTATTATATCAGTTACGTTTTTACATAGTAAGAAGTTTTGTTTACAAACAATCCTAGAATGTTTGCTCAGTTCTTCCTATTATCTCATCTTGTAATGTTCTACTTAGATTATTGAAATGGTCACTATATCCTGCAACTCTAACTATTAAGTCTTTGTAATCTTGAGGATTCTTTTGAGCTTCTAACAGTACATTTTTATCAAATACATTGAATTGTATATGATGCCCATCCATATTAAAGTATGCTCTTACTAGATTAGCCATGTTATCTAATCCTTTTTCCCCTTGAACTACTGATGGTGCAAACCTTTGATTTAATAATGTTCCTCCAGTTTTTATGTGGTCCATCTTAGCACAAGATTTTATAACTGCTGTAGGTCCATTAGTGTCTCCACCTTTTTCAGGTGAAATTCCCTCTGAAACTGGTTTTGCACAAAGTCTACCGTTTGGACTTGCTCCCATAATTTCTCCAAAGTATATGTGACAAGTCGTTGGTAACATATCTACTCTGTATTCTCCACCACAAACAGTTGGTCTGCCAGTTACCTCATTGTAATATGCATTGAATGTCTCTTGCATTATTTCATCAGCATAATCATCATCATTTCCATATTTAGGAGTCTTATTTGAAACTAAATTAAGTATGGCTTCATATCCTTCGAAATTAGCATCAAGTGCTTTAAGCAATGTATCCATATCGAATTTTTTCTTATCAAATACATTATATTTTATTGCTGTTAGACTATCTGTTATAGTTCCTATACCAACACCTTGTATATATCTAGTGTTGTATCTTGCTCCACCTCTTTGGTAGTCCTTGCCTTTTTCTATACAATCATCAACTATTGTAGACATAAGTGGGCAAGGCATGTGTTTTGCACATATATTTTCTATTACAGCATTTCCTTCTATCTTTATGTCAATCATATAATGTAATTGTTTCTTAAATGCTTCAAATAATTCTTCATAAGATTTAAAACTTCTAGGGTCTCCAGTTTTAATGCCTATTTGCTTTTTGCTAATTGGGTCATATCCATTATTTAATGTTAATTCAAGTATTTTGGGAATATTCATATATCCAGTTAAAACATATGCTTCTTTACCAAAACATCCAGTCTCAACACATCCACTAGTTCCACCAAGTCTTGCATCTTCTATAGTTTTTCCAGCTTCCATAAGCTCTTGAACTATTGCTTCAGTATTATAAAATGCTGGTTGACCCCATCCTTTTCTTGATATTTCACAAGCTCTCTTTAAGAATTTTTGTGGAGTCTTTTTACTTATTTGAACATTTGAACTAGGTTGTATCAATTTCATTTCATCCATAACATCAAGTATTATATAACTAACCTCATTAACACCATCTTGACCATCTGGATTTATTCCACCAGTATTTATATTTGCAAAGTCTGTATATGTGCTACTTTCTTTTAATGTTATACCAACTTTTGGTGGTGCTGGCTGATTGTTAAATTTAACCCATAAACATTCAAGTAATTCTTGTGCTCTATCTCTATCTAGTATTCCATCCTCCACATCTCTTTCATAGAAAGGATTTAGATGCTGGTCAAGTCTTCCTGGAGTAAAAGCATCCCATATATTAAGTTCAGTAGTAACCCCTATATGAACAAACCAGTACATTTGTATAGCCTGATGATAAGTTTCTGGTTTGTGAGCTGGTACAACATCACAAGTTTCAGCAATTAGTAATAAATCTTTTTTCTTAGCTTCATCTGTTTCTTCTTCTGCCATTTGTCTTGCTTTCTCAGCATATCTTTTACCTAATATAACCATTGCATCACAAGCTATTGCCATAGCTTCTAAATCAGCTTTTTTATTATATGCGTCTAAATCATTTAGAAAGTCTAATTCTTTTAGCCTTGCTTCTATGTCTTTCTTTAAAGCTAAAAATCCTTTTTTATATATTGTGTCTCCACAAACTGTGTGTCCTGGAGCTCTTTGTTCCATAAACTCAGTAAACATACCTGCTTCATATGCCGCTAACCATTCAGGTGTCATAGAATTTATTATCTTATCTCTTGTTTGTCTCTTTTTCCAAAAAGGAATTATTTCTTCTTTATGTATTTTTCTAGCTTCTTCAGATACGCTAAAATTTATTATATCTCTATTGTGCATTACTTCTAAATCTTCCATTGTATGACAACAAATCTCTGGATATGTTGGTGCTCCATTAGGAGAATCTCCTTTTTCACCTACTATTAATTCTCCATCATTTATGCTAAGAGTTCTATTCTCAATATAATGCTTAAATGATAAAGCACGAAGTACAGGAATCTCTACACTTCCTTCATATTTTTTATAAGCCTCTGTCATAAGTACTGCTCTTTCAATAGATATGTGTGGTTCTGCATTAATACTTTCTTCTCTTAATTTTTTAGTTCTCTCAAAAGTTCCTCTTGACATTTTATTACCCCCCAATCTTAGTATTGAAATTACTTGCTTCAAACAGGTTTTTTATTTCTTCTAGTTTTTCTTCAGTTGGTCTTTGTAATTCTTCTCCTTCATACTTTTTATAAATTTTATCATACTTATGTTTACCAATATTATGATATGGAAGAAGACTTACTGCTTTTATATTCAAAGGCTTTAAAAACTCTATCATTTTTTTAACCTCTAAATTTTCATCATCTACATTTACTCCTACAATTAATGGTATTCTTATATTTATATTAGCTCCTAATTCACTCAAAATCTTAACATTTTTCAGTATTAAATCATTTGACTTTCCTGTAAATTTTATGTGTTTTTCTTCATCAATAAGCTTAATATCATATAAGAACAAGTCTGCACACTTCGCAACTCTTTCATAATTTTCTGACTTTGCATAACCACAGGTATCAATTGCTACATGAATTCCCTTTGACTTGCACATGTTTATTACTCCACAAATAAAATCCATGTCTTGAGCCATTACTTCTCCACCTGATAAAGTTACTCCACCGCCTGATTCTTCATAAAAAATTCTATCCTTCTCTATCTCTTTAACTAAGTCTCTTACAGAATACTCTTGACCAACAATCTCTCTTGCATTGTTTACACAATAGTCTAAACAAGTTTCACAAAACTCACACTTCTCTTGGTCTAGACATATTTTTGTTTCACCTTTATAAATTGCTTTATGAGGACATATATTTATACATGCTTCACACTTTGAGCATCTTTCTTCATTATACAAAACTTGTTTTGTATATGTTTGGCTCTCTGGATTATGACACCAAACACATTCAAGTGGACACCCTTTAAAAAAAACTGTGCTTCTTATCCCTGGTCCATCATGTATGCTACATTTTTGTAAGTTTATAACTAATGGATTCATAATTTTTCACCCCTAAATAATATCCATTCCATTTTTTCATCTTTATGTAATTCATCTTCATAGATTATATCTATGAAAAGCATTTCTACAATTACATAATACTATATTTGTTATTATTTTGTCTATATATTTTTAGTAATATTAAAAAATTTTATTTTATTATGATATTTATATTGTTTTTGTAAATTAAATTTAAATACTTATTAAATTTATTTTTATAAGTAAATATAGCAATAATCTACAAACAATATATTATTTTAGTTAATTTAGATATATATACTATAAAAATTAAATAAAAATGGGGCTGTCGCAGGAGCAAATTAAATTTGTTCT
>NZ_JAGWCX010000070.1:0-21015 GCF_020657775.1 Clostridioides sp. ZZV14-6345
GCTACTAACTCATGACTAAAGTCACAAGTGTGCGTAGCTATTTTTTAATCAAGGTTCCTTTGAGTAATCCCCATAAAAAACATATTTAGCTTTCCTATACTCTGCTTATTCATCGTAATCTCCCTTTTAACTTATATCCTTAAATCTTATTAATTGATATTATTTGTTTCTGCATTATTTATCTCTTCTTTTAAATCATTCAATCTATTTTTAAAGCTTTCTATCTGCTTGTCTGATAAATCAAGATATGCAGTTATCTTCCCTATATATTTAGGGCTTTTAGTATTTATTAATTTTAAAGCACTTTCCATAGATTTTTCTCTAAGCTCATAAGCTTTCTTTACATCATCTCTAGCGTTACTCAATGTTTCTGTATATTCTTCCTTAGAAAGTTCTGGAATTTGCATGTTTTTATACTCTTTTACAACTTCCTTACACTTATCTCTAGCATTTGTAACATCTTTTTTTATACTAGATAACTTAGTTATGTTTTTTGCTAGATCTTTAGTGTAAGGTATACATTCTCTCATTGGAACTAAAGCTACTCTTTCTATATTATAAATTTCTTTCTTAAAAATTCCTATACTTTCTATATCTATTTTTTTTATATCTTCACTATTGTTTTCTTTACTTGTATAATTGCTCTTTTCTTTTGTAATACTTTCTTGTTTTTCTGATTCGCCATTTACCGAAGCATTACTATTAGAATAATTATTTTCTTTTACATCATTACTTTCTTCTTTATCACTGTCTTTACTTTGTGTATGTTTATCTTGTTTACTATTTAAGTCTTTATTATTTGATAACTCTTCATTGTTTTTCTTATTCTGTTTTAAATCAGTACTTTCTTTTTCTTTAAAGTTTGATACATACTTTTCATCATATGTCTCATCAGAAATATAATTGTGATAATACATAGATTCTTTTATTTTATTAAGCCCACTCATGTAAATATTACTTATCATTATTGTTGTAGCTAATACTACATAAATACTACTGTAGATACAAGACCTCTTAAAATTCTTGTAATTTCTGAATATCACTACTAAAGGAATAAGATATAAAAATATAAAAACTAATATCCACCTCATAAGTCGTGTCTCCTTTCTCAAAACCGAAATCCCTCAAATATTTATTTTTAATCATGTATCTTATAGTATTTACCAATTTATGTTTTTTAATCGTGAACTTTTATTAAATTAAATTCTGTATAGTCACAAGATGCTAATGTATATTCAACTCCATTTCGAATCCCCTTCAATCCCATTTTAAAAGATTCTTTACCATGCAAGTGACCATAAATCACCTTTTCAACATTATATTCTTCAAATAACTTTGTAAATAAAGATTCTTCTAATTTATCATTTGTAGGAGGATAATGAGTAATCACAATTATTTTTGAGTGACCATTTTTACGAGCAGATTCTAATGATAATCTCAATCTATGTTCTTCTCTTTTATAAACTTTTTCATCAGTCTCATCAAATTTAACATCATTAGGACATATCCATCCCCTACCTCCACAAATTGCATAATCTTTATATTCATAAAAATTCGTCTGAATAAAACGCATACTTTCATACAGCTTATTTAAACTTGTAACTGTTGTCCACCAATAATCATGATTTCCTTTTATAAGTATTTTCTGACCTGGAAGTTTACTTATTATATCTAAGTCTTTTTTAGCTTCTAATAAATTAATTCCCCAAGATGTATCTCCTAGCACTAATACCATATCTTCTTCCTTAACAACTTCTTTCCAATTATCTATAATCTTCTTTTCATGACCATCCCAATTGTTTCCAAAGATATTCATTGGCTTATTGACTGATGTTGAAAAATGTAAATCACCTATAGCATATAAACTCATAATATCATTCCTTTCTTGATTACACTAAATAGGCTGTCCCTTTTTAGAAATTATTTTCCATTAAGAGGCAGCCTCATTAATATTTAGTAAATTTTCTACAAGTAGTTTTTACTGAACTACTTTATCATCTACCTTAGTATCCTTATATTGCTCTAATAATATATCTATTTCTTGTTTTAATTCCAAAATTTCAGTTATATTTTTATCTGTTTCAGTTCTATCAAGTTTTCTTTGATACTGCATAGCTTTATGTGTATCACCCAAGTCATATAATTCTTGTATTCTATTTAGAGTATCTCTAATCGCTATAGACTTCATTTGGTACATAGCCTGAGCTTTCATTATGTCCTCTCTTATTTCACTCATTTCTTGGTCTAAAAGAAACGCAGCATCAGATGCTCTTCTAAGTCTTTCAGCAAGAGTCTCAGGTATGTAATGGTCATATTTATATTTTAATGAATGTTCTATTGTAGCCCAGAAATTCATTGCAAGAGTTCTTATTTGTATTTCACATATAATTTCCTTTGAACCCGCAATGGAGTTTATAGGATATTTTATTATAACATGATAGCTTCTATAACCACTATCTTTGTAATTTGTAATATAATCTTTTTCTCCTATTATAGTCATATCATTTCTTACTTTTATCAAATCAACTATAGCATATATATCCTCAACAAACTGGCACATTATTCTTATACCAGCAATATCATCAATTTCAGTTTCTATATCTTTTGCATTTAACCTTTTTAATTTAGATATTATGGAAGATATTTTTTTTGTTCTACCTGTAACAAACTCTATGGGAGAATATTCGCCTTTTGCTAAATACTCTTTTCTTATATTTTTAAATTTTATTTTCAATTCCTCTACTGCATGTTCATAAGGTGCTAGTATTTCATTCCATTTTTCGTATTCCATATTGCTCACCCTTTATTTGTTTTTTATGACCTTCTTTATTCTATCATAATTTATTTTGTTTTTGTATAGTAAAGCAATTCTCCATTTTCCAATATATACCCTATTTCTTCTAAATCAACTAAGTAACTTATAACAGATACTAACGAAGATTTAAAAAAATGATACTCTTTATAATTATTGCTTAAATTATTGTTATTTATAATGTTTTTTAATAAAATTTCTAAAGATTTTGGTTCTTTAAGTAACGTTCTTATTTGATATAAATATTTTTCTAAGGCAATCAAATGTTTTTCGATTAATTTATAAGAATCTTCTTTTGATATAACTTGCTTCCCATGCCCTAAAACTAAGTACTCAAAATCTATATTTTTTAATTTTTCTAATGAATTTATTTGCTCCTGTATATCATATAGAAACAAAAAATCATATTTTGAGAGAATTTCATCTCCTATCAATAAGTCTCCAACAAAAATCACCTTATCTTTTGTCAAAACAGCTATACTACCAGGTGTATGACCTTGAAATTCAATTATATCAAACATTTCATTGTTTAATTCAAGCTTCCCTACTTCTATAGATTTATCTATTTTTATATCATCCAACATTTTATTTTTTAAGATATTATCCATAAATACATTACTCTTTCCCCCAACAATATACTTTGAAAATAATTCTGGATTTTCTATATATAATTTATCGTATTCAGATGACATTATACACACGTCTTTATAATAATCTTTAAATTGATTACATGCTCCATAGTGGTCATCATGACCATGAGTATTTATAATATATCTAACTTGTATTTTATTTTCATCTAATACTTTAGTTACTCTTCTAGGCCTTGAACCACATAATCCTGGGTCTATCATAAGAGCTGTGTTATCTTCAAATACATATATTCCTGTATTCGTGCCACCTTTTATAAAAAAGGTATTTCCTTTTACTTTTGTAAGATTCACCTTATTCACCTCATTTTGACAATATTTATGATACAATTTATTACTTATTAATATAAGACTCTACAAGAATAATTCTTTTTATTCTATCAATAGTTCTTTTTCTTATTTTGTCTTCTTTAGATATCCTTATTTTTACATTATATGCTAAATCTCTATAAAGTAATGACTCTATAAAATATTCAACTATACCTCTATCCCTAAAATCTATGTCTATGTTTCCACTAGAATAAATCTTTGAGTCTAATGTCATAAGCTTATCAGAAAAACTTAATCTCTCAGATTTACTTAAATAATCTCTATTTGGAACAAATCTATCACAATAATCTATTCTATAGTTTACTACTTCATCATTTATTTCAAATCCATATTGTTCTTTCATTAATTCTTTATAGTCATTATTCTTCTTAGTAACGTTATCTAGATTTTTATTATAGTCTTCTTTTTTCCAATGACCAAACATCCTACAATTTAATGGTCTAACTTCATATATTAAACATCTGTTGTTATTATCTTTAAATGGACACGAGTTCTTTCTTGCATACTCTTCAAAATAGTAATCTAATACTTTGCTTATACAACTTTTTTTTAATTCAACTCTCTCTTCAAGATAACAAAATATATTCAAAAACTCAATTAAATTTATACCTACTGATTCCATACAACAATTTCCACATCCAGAACAACTTCCTGTTGGTAAGGACTCATATATATAATTTAGTTTGCCAAAGAGCTTATTTTTAATGGAATAATCTATACAATTTAAAATATCTTTATTTTTTATACTAGTCATTATTACTACTCCTTGTTATAATTATTAAGTTAATACAAACAATTATTATAACATATTTTTTAAATCTAATCGCATATGGAGGTATTTTATGAATAGATATACAAAAATAATTAACATGATGGGAAGTTATTACACAAAAGACTTCGAGAAGGAAAAAAAGAATGTAATAAAAGTTAGAGAAGTTAAAGAAGATACTGTTAGAAAATTTTTCTTACAAGGTGACTGTGAAGTTCTTGTAGTATTTGAAGATACTGGGAAAGAAATCCTTATTGATGACTTTTCTCCTGAAGAAGACATCAAGAAATATTTAGGAGCAAAATTCATAAATAAAAAAAGATAGTTATCAAAAGTAATTCTAAAATTAAAATTTAATAAATAGATAGTTATAATTTTATATAATCCTAGTTAAAAGTTATCTTTTATTGCTTTTTTAGACTTTAAGATAGCTTTTTTTCTATTTTTTGTAAAATAATCTCATATTTCACATTAATAATTCACAAAATGATATAATATAACAAATAGGTAAATTTTTAAATTCCTAAGTACATAATTAATGTTTTACGAGGTGATTTTATGCAAATTTATTTTAGAGTTAAAGCTGTTGGCAAACGCAAACCTATGCTAGAACTTACCCCCTTTGATGTATCTGATAACATCAATTGCCTAAAAGAGGCTATCTCTGAAATTGTATCTAAAAATGTTCTTGAATATAATGAGAAAATTCCAGAAAAATCAATAGTAAACTTCTTAACTAGTGAAGAAATTGAATCTCAAGCTGATATTGGAAAAGTTGGGTTTGGCTCTATTTACAATGAAAACAAACAATCCACAGAAAAAGCAATAGAAGTAGCATTACAAGCATTTGAAGATGGAATTTATAAAGTACTTATAAATGAAGATATTATTGAAAAACTTGATTCCCCTATAAATTTGAAAAGTGGAGATATCTTTACTTTTATAAGACTTACTTTACTTGCTGGAAGAATGTTTTAAAATAAATAATTTGGAGGTACATAAATGTTGGAACGTACTAGAGTAGAAAAAAACCCTAAAATAATTGAAAATTTTAAAAATAATTTTACTAAATCTTCTTCAAAAAAATACTATGACTTAGCAAAATCTCTTTGGGACTGCATAGAAAATAGTTCATATTATTATAGAGAACCTGAAGACAAATTCTTAAATATAATAAATAAATACTACAATTGCTATTACTATGAGATTAAAAATATAGATGAACTCCTTTCTGGTCCTTTAAAAAATGCATTAGAATTAATATTTACTTCTGAACAAGTAGAAGAACTTTGCCAGTTGATTAAAAGAAAGATGGATTATACATATTCAGGAGGGTATTATCGTAAAGGGTATCGCTCAAATAAACTTGTGGATTATTTTAGTGGAATAATCAGATTTATTTCAAACTATATTGATTTGATTTATTATGATTTTTCAGTTATAGATTATCTTACTCTTCCAAATAAGGTCTTATACTATGACTCTATAATGAGTGATAAAATAGCACTGGAAATAGACAAAGGAAATCAAGAAGTAATAAGTGCATTGGAAGAAGTAATATTTGGAGAAAATCAAACTGCCCTACTTACAAGACAAATGATAATTGGCATTATGAAAAGTCATAGTGAAAAATGCTATGAAATACTTTCTAAACTTCTTTTAGCAGCTAAACAACAAGAAGGGCTTAGACAGCAAATTGTAGAGAGTTTAGATGAAGGTACAGTCCCTGCATCAATATACCTGTTAAAAACTATCTTGGATAATAATTTAGAGAGATTTAGTTCTGTTATAAGAGCCTTGGACACATGGACAGGACTTGGCTTTTCAGACCAAAAACCTGGAATAATACGTAAGTGCTTAGAACTTTCATATAAATCATTGACTGATGAAAAATTCCGTATAGAATCAATTAATAGCAATGATAACCTTGAAATTTACTTTGCCTTATGGTCTACTGCAACTTATAACATCTATGACTCTTACCCTCTTATTAAAAATTTACTTTCTTGTCAGGAAAAATATAAAAAACTTGTAGCTCTTTACTTTTTATCGCATACAGAAAGCACATATTTTAAACATTCTATAGCATCTAAAAACATTAAGGGCGATGATTTAGAGATACTAGCATGGGTAATTAGAAATTTCTATGTAGAAAGTTCTGTTGGCTACTACTATAATTGGCAAAACAGAGAAACCATTTTTGACTTGTCAAACACTCCAATTGACAAAGACTTTTATGCTAGAAAAGAACAATTTGAAAGTCTAAAACATGCTTTAGAAATTTTAAACTCAAAGACTAAATCCTTTTTAGGAAGTGTATTTCCATGGACTTGGATTGAAATTTCTTCTCATGAGATACTTAAGTGTATGATGACTCTAACAGCATACGATATGAATACCCAATTTATAGATGTTCTCATGGAAAATTGTCATCTTATGAGTTCAGACTTAAGAGCTTCACTTATAGTTAATTTTATAAATGAACCAAAAACGGATAGACAACGTGATTTCTTATTGGAATGTTTAAGTGATAAGAGTGTTTACAACAGAGAAACTGTATTGAGTCTACTTAGAAAACTTGAGCTAACAAATATAGAGCTAGACAAAATAACCAATCTGCTTTCTTTAAAGACAAGCTCTATTAGACAAACAGTGATAAAAATTTTACTTGAACAAAATGATTCAAAACTAGAGAATATTGCTTCTTCACTGATAAAATCTTCAAACTCGCAAAAATGCCTTGGAGGTCTTGAAATTGTAAACTTATTGAAAGACAATGCTGATAGACAAGAACTATATAGTAAGCTTATTTTACTAGTAGAAGATATTGATAAATCTAAAAAGAATATATCTCAAGTTCAAATACTAATTGATAATTTATTAGGTAAAGCAAAAAATGATTATTGTAAAGAAAATGGTTTTGGAATATATAGCCCTGAAAATAAGGTTCAAATTCCTGAACAGTTTGGTTTTAAAGAAGATTCATCTAGTTCATCAAAACTTAATAAAATTATTTCCAACATAAGTTTATCTTCAAGTGAAGATTCTATTTCTATATCAACAAAAAGAGAAGCAAAAAAAATACTTGATACAGATATAGATAAAGTAATAAAAGTTTATGAAAAATTTGATGAACTTATTACTGAAAATGCAGATTATGAATATGAAGTTGAAAGATGGTCAGGTAATGTAGAAAAAGTACTTTTAGGTTACTCTACTTATAATTTGACTCCTATTAAATATAAGGCTTCTAATGATACTCTAGATAATTATCCATTATCAGAACTTTGGAGAGAAACTAGTAAAAAACTTGACTTAGACTACAAATTAATACTTGATATTTTATTTTATAGTATAAGTATATGTGGATATAATGAAACAGAAAAAAGTTGGTTTTCATCTATCTATTCAAATGTCCTTGACTCTAAAAAACAAAAGAAAATATATACAAAACTTGAAAAATTGAAATTTAATGGACTTACAAGAAGACTTTTAAGAGTCTTACTAAATGAGTTTGACCATAAAGAGATATTTGACTATTGTTTAGATATATACTACAAGCTTAGAAACTTATTGACTATAGAACAATGTAAAAAACAAAGAGTTGAATTTACTAAGAACTACTACAGACAAAATGAATACTGCCCTGCTTTAGATGCTCCTATTTTAAATTATTGGCTTGATAAAACACATTCATTTATTTATGATGATATTTCTTTTACTAAGTTTTTCTATACTACATTTTCAAATTATCAGTTATTAGAATATAAATTCCCTTTTTATACTGGCATAAATGTATTTGCTCGTGCACATGAATTAGGATTAATGACTGAAGAACAAGTTAATAGAGAAATGATAAGTGGATACAATGCAGTAAATATAATAAGAACGTTAACAAATCCTAGATGGGCTGGTGACACATTAGAAAAGTATCCTTGGCTTAAAGATAACTTAAAAACTGTTACAAACAAAATTATAGAAATTGAATCACGTAGAGGTGATATGCCAACAGAGGTGTCTCATCTAGCTAATAATATACAATACTTTGAAGGTATAAATTATTTTGTAAATATCTTAGTTGCTCTTGGTAAAGAAACTTTCCAGAGAGGATATTCATATGGTAGTAATTATTCAAAAAAAGATGTTTTAAGTTCTCTGCTTAAAAATTGCTATCCTACTAAAGAGGACGACTCAAAAGAGTTAAAAAAGTTACTTAAAAATACTGACATTACTGAACTTAGATTAATAGAAGCTGCTATGTATGCCCCTCAATGGGTCAACATAATTGAAAAATATTTAAACTGGAAAGGTCTAAAAAGTACAATTTGGTACTTCCATGCACATATAAATGAGGGATTCTCTGCACAAAAAGAATCAGAAGTTGCTCTATTCTCCCCTATTTCACCACGTAGTTTCATTGATGGTGCATTTGATGTAGATTGGTTTTTAGATTCGTATAAGACTATTGGGGAAGAAAGATTCAATATACTTTACAAATCAGCTAAATATATAACTAGTGGTGGTAACTCTCATAGACGTGCACAACTTTACGCTGATGCTACACTTGGTAAACTTGATAAAGACATGTTAATGAAAGAAATTGAAACAAATAGAAATCAAGATAAATTAAGAAGTTTCTCTTTACTTCCTATGAAAAAAGGAGACCTAAAAGAAGCAACCTTCCGTTATGAATTTATTCAAAAGTTTGCTAAAGAAAGCAAGCAATTTGGTGCACAACGTCGTGAAAGTGAATCAAAAGCTTGTACTATAGCGCTAGAAAATCTAGCTAGAAGTGCTGGATTTGGAGATGTAAATCGTATGATGTGGGCTCTTGAGACTGAAAAACTAAATGAAGTTGCTCATCTATTTAAACCAAAAGATATTGATGGAACTTCAATCTGGATAGATGTTGATGAAAATGGAAAAGCATCCACTAAAGTTCAAAAAGGCGATAAAACTTTAAAGAGTATACCAAAAGCTATTGCTAAACATCCATATGTACTTGAACTTAAATCTGTTCAAAAAGATTTAAAGAGTCAGTATTCTCGTGCAAAACAGAGTTTAGAGCAAGCTATGAAAAATGAAATAGTATTTACAGTTAAAGAAATCTCCAATATCTATAAAAATCCAGTTATCTGCCCTTTGATTAAAAATCTAGTATGGGTATGTGATGATAATATTGGATATGTTTATAATGATAAGTCTAAGTTCTTTATTTGCAATATAGAAGGTGAAACTTATAAATTAACAGCAAAAAATAAATTAAAACTTGCACATCCAGTTCATTTGTTTGAGTCTGGTAAATGGAGTGAATTCCAACATGACTTATTTAGTAAGCAAATTGTTCAACCATTTAAGCAAGTGTTCCGTGAATATTATAGAATAAATGCTGACGAATTATCTGAAAAAACTATATCTCGTAGATACGCTGGTCACCAAATCCAGCCAAAGAAAACTGTAGCACTTCTTAGAAATCAACTTTGGACTGTCGATTACGAAGAAGGATTACAGAAAGTGTTTTATAAAGAAAATATAGTAGCAAAAATGTTTGCACTTGCAGATTGGTTTTCACCAGCAGACATTGAGCCTCCTACTATTGAAACATTAGAATTTTTTGATAGAAAAACTTATAAAAGCTTAGAATTAACTTCTATACCTCCAATTATATTCTCAGAAGTTATGCGTGATATAGACCTTGTTGTAAGTGTCGCTCATGCTGGTGGTGTTGACCCTGAAACGAGTCACTCTACTGTAGAAATGCGTATAGCAATTGCTAAAGAACTTTTATTATTGTTAAAGATTAAGAATGTCAACTTTGAAGGCTCTCATGCTCTTATCGCAGGTAATTTAGGTGAGTATTCTGTACATATGGGTTCTGGTATTGTACATAAAAAAGGAATGGGTGCTTTAAATATACTTCCTGTACATTCTCAAAGTAGAGGTAAGATATTCCTTCCATTCGCTGATGAAGACCCTAAAACTGCTGAGATTATGTCTAAGATATTATTGCTTTCTGAAGATAATAAGATTAAAGACCCTAGTATCTTAAGTAATTTATAAATATAAAACTACATCTAGAATATATTGGACTTTCTAATTTTTTAAAGAAAGTCCAATATATCCTACACTATAATTTATATAGATTAAATCATAATTACAAATAATTTTTATATAAACTTCTCTTATACATTATCTTTACAGTACTTATTATATTACACAAAAAGAATTTTTCTTCTCTTTTCACTAGAATCTTTTAACCCTATAAAATCTATATAGAAAATCTTTTTCTAGAGATTTGTTTAATATAGCATTTTCTTGAAAATTTATAAACCTTATCTCTAATGAAGATTTATTTATAGGTATAACCTTATGTATAAACCTTAAATTTACTATGTATTGTCTATGAGTCATAAAGAAATTAGGAGGTAGGCGTTTTTTTAAATCATCAAAATTCTCATAAAACTTTATTATATCTTCATCTTTAGTGTATAGATTAATTGCTCTTGAATTTTTCTCAAACATAACTATATCATCAAAATTAATCATATGTATCTGCTTCCTTATTTTATATACAAAAAGAGTGTCTTCTATAAAATTATTATTAGCAATTTTATGGGAGTTGATATGGTCTATTGCTATATTAATTGAATCAAGTATTTTTTCTTTTTTAAATGGTTTAACTACAAAGTCTATAGGATGCACTTTAAAGCTTTTAAGACTATAATCAGCAAAACCTGTCACAAATATTATATGTATATCCTTATCTATAGAAAGAATTTCTTTGGCAGAATCAATCCCATTTTTATATGGCATATCAATGTCAATAATCAATAAATCTATTTTCTCGTTTTTTATAAATTCAATTGCCTCTATACCATCCTTAACTTTTTTAACATAATCTACATATCCAGATTCTTTAACTATATTTGCTATATCATCTCTTACAATTTTATCATCATCACAAATCAAAACTTTTATCACAGACTTTTCTCCTCTTAACTAATAATATTTTGGGATTAAGATTACAAATTCAGTTAAAAAATCATCACTATTTACAAATATACTATAATCATACTTATCTAATATGTTTTTAACTAGATGTAGCCCATACCCCCTATCTTGCCCCTCTTTAGTACTAAAGCCATCCCAAAAGATACTTTCAACATTATGTATTTTAGGACCATTATTTTTTATAACTATAATATACTGAAATTCATCTTCATATGCATGTAATCTTATATATTTCTTTTCCTTTTTTATAGCAGACAAAGACTCTATTGCATTGTCTATTATGTTTAATAGTACTGAACTCATATCATTAGGTTCAATCTCTAAATTATCCATAAAATCTTGAATATAGACATCAAAAGATATATCCTTTTCAATACATTCCTCGTATTTTAATGAAACTATAGCATCTAGATAAGATACTTTTCCATACCTTGAATTTTTTGATTTAAAACTATTTGATATATTCATTATATATTCTTTGGCGTCTTCATCTAGCCCAGTATTTAATAGAGAGTATACTACTTGCAAATGTTTCAAATAGTCATGTTTTTGACTTCTTAATTTGATGATTATATTGTCCTTATGATTTATTTTACTGTCTAGTCTTTGTAGCTTGGATTCTTGCTCATTGTTATTATTTATCAATATTATAACTTTAAATCCTGTATAACAACTTAAAATAATTAAAATTAAAAAAAGTACAATATTTAATACTCCTTCAAGTAAAAAATTATATCCTAAACTTAATTGTATATACTTAGTACCCTCCATGAATAAAATCAATGCAAAACACGATATAAAAAATGTTAATATGCCTCTTTTTAATATGTCTAATTCTTTGTAAAACTTGTACTTATTCATTATAAGATTGCTAAATATAAACAAAGTTAGTATTACTATAGGAAATACAAAATTGTTCTCCATGATTCCCCTCCCCTCTATATGAGAATTATATCATGTTAAAAAATTTATGTAAAAAGTTTATGTAAAAAGTTAAAATTTACATATAGATTAATTAAAATTGTAAAAACACAATTAAATTTGTACAATTAACTACTTAAAATTTGAAAATACTTACTTTGCTATATATTTTAGATAAATATATAATTGATTTAGTTAAGAAAGGAAGTGGTAAATATGAAAGATAATCTGAAAATAGTATTAAGGTACATAAAAAGTTATAAAGCTAGGTCTTTAGCGATTGCTGTGAGTATAATTCTTGCTGTAACACTCATTGTTGGTATTGGTACACTCTCAAGAAGTGCTCAGCAAGCAGAAGTAGATAAATTGAAGAGAGATCTTGGAGCTGACCATGTATATTTTAAAGATATAAATAAAAATCAGTTAAAACTCATAAAATCTAGCAAAGAGATTAAAAATTTAGGTATAACATCTCACTATGGTTTTACAGATGTTAATGAAAAATTACCTATAAACATAGAATATGTGAATAAAAATTATTTGACTAGTCATTCTAAGCTTATAAAAGGTCACTTTCCAAAAGATAACAATGAGGTGGTAGTGGAAAAATGGGTTTTAAATAGTATGGGTTTAAAACCAGAAATAAATCAAGACCTTACTCTTAAATTATTCAAAAAAGAAAAACCAGAGACGTTTAAAGTTGTAGGAATACTTGAAGATAGAGCTATTCAGAAAAAAGAGGGTATGTGTGAAATTTTTTTGAATATCAATGAGTCAAAATTGAATAACTTTTCTTATGTTTATGTTGAATTTAATGAGGGCAGTGATATAAATACAAACATAAATAATATAGTAAAAAATACTATGTTGGATAAGAATAGTGTTGGAAAAAATAAAATGCTTATAGAGTCTACTATGGAAAATGGTACTTTAGATGACTCAAGTAAATATACTGCAATTGCTATGAGTCTATTTTCTGGTATTGTAATATATAGTATCTATGTTATATCAATATACCAAAGAGTACAGGAATATGGTATCTTAAGAGCCATTGGAGCCACTAACTTTAGGATTTTTAAACTTATGTTTTATGAACTTTTCATACTTGCTTTGATAGCAATACCTGCAGGTATATGTATAGGTATTGGTGGTGCACAAATATTTAATAGGACTGCAGGAAATATTCAATTTGAAGGAGACATAAGGGTAACACCTTTTGTTATTTCAGATAAAATAATCTTTCTATCAATTGGATGTATAATACTGACAATACTAATTATAAGTTTCTTTACGTATTTAAAGATAAGAAGAATTTCTCCTATCGATGCTATAAGAAAAACTTTTGGAACTGATAAAAATATAAACAAAGTTAATTCTTTAATATCAAAATTAACTTTAAATATATCAGTAACAAAATCTATATCTGCTAAAAATATACTTAGAAATAAAAAGGGATTCATCATAATTATATTATCCATGAGTATAGGAGGTATAATGGTCATAAAGGAAAATTATAAATATTCTTTTTCAGATATACAAAACAAAGATGGTCAAGAAAAAACATATATGAATGCGGATTTTATTCTATCAAATCTTACTTTCAAATTAGGTGAAGCTTATAAGGTTAATTCTATCTTTGATATAAATGGTCTTAATGATAATCAGATAGACAAAATAAAAAATATAGACGGAATTGATAAAGTCAAAACTGCTAGCATCTTGAATACAAAAATAGAATTAGATAAAATAAATAGATTAGATTACTACGACATTATAGGTTCAACACCTTATTTTAAGGAGTTTCCTCTATTGACCAAAAATAAGACTACTGACAAATATACGCTAGAGCAAAGGTTAAGAGGTTATAATGATGAGATGATAAATTCATTAGAGAAATACTTAGTGAGTGGAAGTATAAACTTAGAAAAAATGAAAAAGGAAAACCTGGCTATAGTATATGTCCCACAAATTTCTAAAACAAATAAATACAGCAAGAGTTATACACCTGGTGTAGGAACACCCGTTGTAGATATGAAAGTAGGAGATACTATAAAAGTTAAATATCCAAAAGGTGAAATAGATACAGATCTTTATATGAGACAAAAAGATAATTATGAATATCTAGAACATGAATTTAAAGTTGGAGCTGTTGTGAGCTATCCTTTTGCAGATAATAATTCATACTCTGGAGATAATGGTATAGATGTAATAACGAGTAGCGAATATCTAAAAAAATTAACTGGTGTAGATAAATATAACGTAGTTTATATAGATCTTAAAGAAAATGCAAACATAAAAAAAATAAATACACTTTTAGGTAAAATAGGAAGTGAAGTTCCTGGAACTACAACAGTGAATATGTCAGTGGAAAAAGAAAACTCTGATAAAATGACAGCTAGATCTATGATTTATGCTTATGGCATAGTAGCAGTTATGTTCATAATTAGTGTATTTAATATAATAAATAACATAAGTTATAACTTAACTTCAAGAACTAGCGAATTTGGAATGCTAAGGGCTATTGGTATCTCTGATAAAGGATTTAAGAATATGATACTCTATGAGGGAATATTATATGGAGCACTTTCAAGTGTAATTACCATTGTAACAGGTCTTATAATACAGTTTAGAATGTATTACACGTATTATTTTGTATCATATGGATTAGGATTTTCAATAGATTACAAAATATATATCCTAGTTATTTTAGCAAATATAATTGTTGGTATTCTAGCTACATATATTCCATTAAGGAAAATAAATAAAATTGGTATAGTTGAAGCTATAAACATCACAGAATAGGAGGGGTAATTATGCCTATATTGGAAACTATTAACTTAGGTAAGATTTATGGAAAAAAGGAAACATCTGTACATGCACTAAAGGATGCAAATTTAAAAATAAATAAGGGTGAATTTGTTGCGATAATTGGTCCAAGTGGAAGTGGAAAAAGTACATTTCTACATTTAGTAGGTGGTCTTGAGAGACCAAGTAATGGTACTATAAAAGTTGCTGGTAAAGATATATGTTGTCTTTCAGATAAAGAACTAGCAAGATATAGAAGACAAAAGGTAGGATTTGTCTTTCAACAGTATAACTTAATTCCTGTATTAAATGTAAAGGAAAATATAGAATTACCACTAAAGTTAGACAATAAAAAAATAGATAAAGAATATATTGATGACCTTATAAATTTATTGGGTCTTAATGAAAGGAAAAATCATCTTCCCAATCAATTATCTGGTGGTCAACAACAAAGAGTTGCTATTGCACGTGCTTTATCTGCAAAGCCAAGTATAATCCTAGCAGATGAACCAACAGGAAATTTGGATAGTAAAACTACAGAAGAAGTCATGGATTTACTAAAAAGTTCTATAAAAAAATATAACCAAACACTTATAATAATAACACATAATGAAAGTATTGCTAGAAAAGCAGATAGAATTATATCTATAATAGATGGAGAGCTTAAATTAACACTCTAAAACTATTTATAGAAAAGAGGATTTAAATGTTATTGATTTTAAGTAATTTAAATTTAAACTTGGACTTTGATTACAGAATAATAAGAGAAGAAAATGATGATGTAGATATATTTATAGATATTAATTATCGTAGCCTAGATATAGATACTGATGGTTCTAACTTATTTAATTCTAGAATACAATTTCCATTTGTAAGAGCATTGATTCTAAGGTTAAATAAGAACAATCAATGTATGACAATTCATTTACTAAGAGACATAGATTTATTCTCTGCTTTTGCTAACTTTGAAGTAGATTATACTGACTCTATAATAAACATAAAAAATCAAAATGAGAAAGTTATTCTAAATAAATCTATCAAAAAATAGTAAGGGGGCCTTAATAGGCCCCAGTTCTTTTTCTTTTCTAAACCTATTATATCATGATAAATAAATTAGTCAATAGAATTTTCTGAATATTTTCATAATTTTTTCATAAAGTTTTTTATATATTATGCTTTGAAATTATATGTAATAAAAAAATTTTCTGACTAATTTTAAAGCTAATTGATTAAATTCACATATTCAAAATTAATATGCTTTTCCTGACTTTTTATCATTTCCATTTAGGATTTAAGTTATAATCTATTATTAATAACTATTTATATACATCTCTAATAAAACTCTATTTATATATAAATCTAATAATTTATATACAAATCTAATAGAACCTATATTCTACAATGAATATTATTTACCATAATAAATTTTTAGATATATCTCTTTTAATTCACTCATCAATGGGTATCTAGGATTAGCACCTGTACATTGGTCATCAAAAGCTTGTTCAACCATAGCATCCAATCTTTCTAAGAATTTAGATTCTTCTACCCCAGCCTCTTTTATAGTCTTAGGAAGACCCACTTTTGCCTTTAGTTCATCTATTGCTTTTATAAGGTTATCTACTTTTTCTTGGTCTGTATTTCCCTTAATTCCTGCAAAAGAAACAAATTCAGCATATCTTTGTATACAATCAGGATATCTGTATTGTGAGAATGCACCCATCTTATTTGGAGCTTCTGCACAATTGAATTTGATTACTTCATTTATTAATAACGCATTTGCAACACCGTGTCGAACATGGTGGAATACACCCAATTTATGTGCTAAAGAGTGACATATTCCTAAGAAGGCATTTGCAAAAGACATTCCCGCCATAGTTGATGCCATTGCCATTTTTTCTCTTGCTTCTTTATCATTCTTTCCATTTTTATATGCACGAGGTAGATATTCAAATATTATTTTACCTGCTTGTAGTACTAAACCATCAGCTGGTTCAGTTCTTAACATAGATACATATGCTTCTAGTGCATGTGTTAAGGCATCAACACCTGATGATGCTGTTAGTCTTGGGGCATCTCCATCATCATATCAGCATCAATTATAGCCATATTTGGCATTAATTCATAATCTGCTAGTGGATATTTTACCCCTGAATCTTGGTCAGCTATAACTGCAAATGGAGTTACTTCTGAACCAGTTCCTGCTGAAGTTGGGATAGCAGCAAAGTATGCTTTTTCACCCATCTTAGGGAATACATATACTCTTTTTCTTATATCCATAAGTCTCATAGCTAAATCTTGGAAATCTACTTCTGGATGCTCATACATTACCCACATTATCTTACCAGCATCCATTGCACTACCTATAGCTATCTACTATCTTTTCTTTTTTCTCCATACTAAAAACCTCCCTAAAATAATTAGGCATCTCCCATTTTTATAAATTTTAAATGCATCCTCTATATTTTTAACTTATACTTAAAATAATTTTATAGATTTCGTCTCTATACTTTAGATTTTATTTACTTTACTCTCTTAGGTCAAGAAATTTTTTCTGAATATTTTGTCAATTTATTTTTTAACAAATATATTATTTTTTTTACCTTTACTAAAATTTTTTATCTAAATGAGATGTATTTCATTTAAATAATTTACTTTGACTAGATAAAATACTAAAATGATAATTTATATCTTTCATTTTTTCACTTATTAAATTTTATATGTTATTTGCATGTTATTTGTACAAGTAGTGTATAAAATTTTTGTCGTATTTTTATAAAATGACACTTATTTTTGACTTGTGTGCAATTTTTCTTTTTATAACAACTGTATGGTTTTAAAAAATATACAAACTAAAATTATTCTAATTTCTATAAGTTATTTTTAAATTAATATACAATAATTATGCTTTTCATATATGTAAATAATTTTTATATTAAGTTCGTTAAATTTTTAATTATAATATATATACAAAATTTTTTACAGCATAAAATATTTATAAATTTTTAGTTTATTAACGTATTAATTAATTTTTTCGCAGGTATATTTAATCAATTTATTTCAAATAAAAATAAATTTGATTGGATATTTAATTGGGTAAAAATATATATAATAATGATTTTTATATTAAATTTGTAGTATTTATGTAAGAAATAAATTTTATATAATATTTTTTCACTAAATTTTTTTCTTTTTACAACAAATACTCACTACCTTTTGATATAATATTTTTATCAATTATTATTTATATTCAAGTTTTGAAAGGAGTATTAAAATGAGTTTATTAGTTTTCGGACATAAAAATCCAGATACAGATTCAATATGTTCTGCAATTTCATTAGCACATTTAAAAAACAAACTAGGAATAAAAGCAACAGCTTATGCTTTAGGAGATATCAGAAAAGAAGCTAAATATGCCTTAGATTACTTTAAGGTAGATGCACCTGAAATTTTAGATAATGTTAGAATACAAGTTAGAGATTTAAATTATGATAAAGTAGTACCTTTGACTCCAACTTCATCTATATTAGAAGCTTATAATCTTATGGATGAAAAAAATGTTAAAACGCTACCTGTAACTTATGATGATGGAACTTTTGCTGGTATCATTACTATGAAAGAAATAGCTAAAAACCTACTTCATCAACACTTTACAACTATACACACATCACTATCAAATATTTGTAAAAATCTTAATGGTACTATACTTGTAGATTGTGGTGAAAATGTAAAAGGTAGAGTAGTTACTTTATCATTTGGAATGGAAACTCTAATAGAGACTTTAAAAGAAGGAGACATAGCTATTGTTGGTGATAGATATGATAGTATTGAATATGCTATTGATACAAAAGTTAAACTTTTAATACTTACTAATCATACAGAGATTTCAAAAGATTTGCTAGCTCTTGCTAAAATGAATGGAGTGTCTGTTGTTTCTGTTGAAAGTGATAACTATAAAACTTCTAATGTAATAAATCAATGTAGTTTCTTAGACTCTATAGAAGCCACAGAAAATCTAATTACATTCAAAGAAGATGACTACATGGATGAAATAAAAGAGATTATGCTAGAGACTAACTTCAGATCTTATCCTATATTAGATGATGATAATAAGTTCTTAGGGTTGGTTTCAAAAGGTCATCTATTAAATCCATCTAAAAAGAATGTCGTTTTAGTTGACCATAATGAATATGCTCAAAGTGCTGATGGAATTGAACAAGCAAATATAGTTGAAATAGTTGACCATCATAAACTTGGTGGTATTTCTACTGACGTTCCTATGTCATTTAGAGTTATGCCTGTTGGATGCAACAGTACTATAATTTATCAAATTTACAAAGAAAATAATGTTGAAATACCTTATGAAATAGCTGGTCTTCTTTTATCTGCTATATTATCAGATACATTATTATTTAAATCTCCAACAACAACTGACATGGATAAAAAAGCTTGTGAAGAATTAAATAAAATAGCAAAAGTAGACATGGAAAAATATGCTATGGACATGTTTAAATGTGGTACTTCTCTAGATGAATATACTATAGAAGAAATAGTAAATATGGATTTTAAAGAGTTTAATATGAGTGGACACAGAGTTGGTATTGGACAAGTGTTTACTTTAGACATAGACTCTATATTTGCTAAAAAAGATGAGTTTTTATCTTATATAAATTCAACTGATTATGATAAATTAGTTCTTGCAGTTACAGATATAATCAAAGAAGGTTCTTATTTAATCTATAAGGCAGAAGATAGATTAATTGCTAATGCATTTGGTGTTGAAGGTGTTCAAGGTACATTTGCACCAGGTGTTGTATCAAGAAAAAAACAATTAGTGCCTAATTTAACTACTGCAATCAAAAACTTTAAATAATATAAAATCTTTAAACAAAAAAACTGTTTCAAATCTATATTTGAGACAGTTTTTTTATTATACATATATTGATATTAAAGCTAAATAAAAATCCATAATGCTAAAAGTTTTGTGAATATATCCTATTATTATTGTTCTTTTTATTCTAAAACAAGTAAAATTCAATACATAAAAAATACTTCTGTTATTCAGATAAAATCTAAATAGTTTTTAAGATTATTTTAGATATATTTTAAGTCATAATAGTATCAGCTATTCTAAATATTGTCAAAGTAGCCGCAGTTCCTGCTGTTTGCCCATTTCGTATTCCTACTGTTGTAGATGAAAAATTATTTATAGTGAAGGTAGTTCCACCAAATAAAAAACCAGCGAAATATCCAGAAATTACTCCTCCACCTCCTGGCTCAGTAGTAAGACCTGCTAAGTCTTTCCCTCCTAAAATTGGAAATAGCATAGAGAAAGAATATTGATTTGTGCTTGATGAGCCTGGTTCCAATGCTACTGAAACTGATATATAATATACACCATTTTCCTGTACTGTAAATGTACCATTTGCATCTACTGTTATACTTGAACTATTTCCTATTGTTGGTTGCCAACCTGTTATAGCTTCTCCATTATCTAGTATTTGTGCAGATGGTGCATTTACAAGAAAGTTAGCAACTGGCTGAGAGGAATTTCCTGTTGGACCCGTTGCCCCTGTTACTCCCGTTGCTCCTATCTCTCCTGTTGGACCCGTTGCTCCCGTTGGTCCTATTTCTCCTGTTGCTCCTGTTGCTCCCGTTGCTCCTATTTCTCCTGTTGCTCCTGTTACTCCCGTTGGTCCTATCTCTCCTGTTGCTCCTGT
>NZ_JAGWCX010000071.1:0-20946 GCF_020657775.1 Clostridioides sp. ZZV14-6345
CTCTAGTTTTGCCGATTTAGTTTTATTCTACAATTACAATAATACAATAGAATTAGTTACTATTTAACATACTTGGTTGAAAACTTAATAAATTTATATATGAATGTTATTTTACTTGTGAAAAACAATATTAGAGTTTTTAAACAAGAGAATTTTTAAAGAACATACATAAAAGTTCAATATAAAGTTTAATTTAAGCATTACATGGTAAGGATTATAAAGTAGATGATGATATTAGAAGAATATTTTAAAAATTTGAAAGATAAAAATGACAGATAAATACATAACAAACAAAGTGAAGGTATGAAAGTATAACTTTTTGTGCCTTCATTTTGTTTATTATTCTGAACATGTTAAAAAAATGAAATAGGTTTGTCTTATATTTATATAAATTTTAATAGAATATGTATAGTATATAGTAGATAGTATGTATAAAAACTACTCAATAAGAATTAATATACATCAATTCAGCTTAATCTAATCAAAACACTTAAATAAAAGTAATCTGAAAACAACATAATTCAAATCAATTAATTCAAATAAGCCTCAATTTATCTTAAATCTTAAGAAATATTTAAGATTTAGGATAATATTTTCTTAAGATTTATGTTCTATTATATATTTATAAGGGAAAGTTACAAAAATGTAAGCCAATATAATATAACAATTTAGTCATTGTTGAGAAAGGAAGTAAAAGATATTGTATAATAGAGATAAGTATTATTATACAATAGAGGAAGTGAAAATATGTACAATATATTAGTAGTAGATGATGATAAAGAAATTGTTGATTCAATAGAAATATATCTTAAATCAGAAGGGTTTAAAATATATAAAGCATATGATGGAATGAAAGCTTTGGAAATAATAACAGAGAATGACATTCATCTAATATTAATGGATATAATGATGCCTAAATTAGATGGAATCAAAGCAACTATAAAAATACGAGAAGAAAAAAACATACCAATAATTTTAATTTCAGCAAAAAGTGAAGATACAGATAAAATAATAGGATTAAATATTGGAGCTGATGATTATATAACAAAGCCATTTAATCTATTAGAGCTTATAGCTAGAGTTAAATCAAACTTAAGACGGTATGTAACTTTAGGCAATTATGAAGATACATGTAAAGAAATTTTAAAAAGTGGAACTTTGGAGTTAAATACACTAACAAAAGAAGTAAAAATTGATGGTGAAAACATAAAAATGACTCCAATTGAGTATAAAATCATTGAGCTTCTTTTAGAAAATAAAGGACGAGTTTTCTCAATAGATGAGATATACGAAAAGGTATGGAATGAGGAAAGTTTTAATTCAGAAAATACAGTCGCAGTACATATTAGACGAATAAGAGAAAAGATTGAAATAAATCCAAAAGAACCAAGATTTTTAAAGGTGGTGTGGGGAGTTGGTTATAAGATTGAAAAATTTTAGTGGAAAAATTGTAAAAGAAAAGAGTTTAATATTTAATTGTATTTTGATTTTAATTATTTTTACATTTACACAGATGTTAGGAATTCTAATATGTTTTAACTTTTTCTCTGATAGTTTAATTTACTCTATGGGGATTATGCTTTTTTTAAACTTTATTTTATATAAGATACTGACAATGTAGATGAGGTGAGCAACTTGGAAAAATATAGAGCATTAAAGTTAGTCTCATTAATCATAATATCTATCTCATTTCCATTAACTATATTGTTGGTAACAATAGGGCTTGCTGAACCTAAATACAATATACAAAGGACTTCTACAAAAAGTGGGATTTTTAATATATCTGATGATTTTTATGACAGTAATATATTTGATGAAGGAACAATGCCAATTTTGTTATCCAATTTTAAGCTATCTGTGGGTAGTCTGTTAACTAGTGGAGAAAAAAGTAAATTAAATTATGAGTATCGCCAAACAAAAGGTAAAAGTATAGATTTAAGTATTAGTGACTCTGAGTATGATAAAATCATGAGTAATAAACAAACTCCTGAAGAATATTTAGGTTATCTAAAAAATATAAAAGTGTATGTTATTGATACATTTACAGGAGCATTTTATTCAAATACATCATATGACAATTTAGATGATTTTAAGCAAAAAACTAAGAGCTATTGTAATATAGAGATAATAAATAATGTAGGAAAGAGCTCATATATTATTAAAACAATAAATGGAAAAAAGTTTAAACTGAATAATCTGAGTATGGAACGAAATGGAGTAGATGAAGCTTTTGAGGCATATGTATCTTTTCCAGAAGAGCCAACTATAGAAGATGGAATAGTATATACTGACTTTCAAATATTTAAACAAGCTACAGAAAAAGTAAGATTATTTTTTGTAGCTAGTTTAAGTTTATCAATTATATGTTTATTATCTATAATTTTATACAGCAGAATAAAATGTAAAGTTTTAAAAAGAAATAACATATTTTTACTAATATATAATAAGATACCTATGGAATTTAATGTAATACTGGTATATATTTCAATAGCAATTTTAATTATGTATGCTTTTGATATATCTTATCATATTTATGTCATTATGCTGGCTTCTTTATCTTTATTGGTAGTATCAAATAATATATTTTTTATAAATGTTCAATTAAGTTATTTAGAAAGTAAAATATGCATATTTAAGTCAAGTATCATAGTAAGAGTGATTTTATGGTTAATAAAAACTATAAAGGAGGTTATTAACGCTATAAAGAAAGTATCTTTAGCAAGAAAAATTATTATAATAGTGTTAACATCTTTGATTTTAATTATGGTAATTAGTACTCAAAGTATAAGTTTAGGATTGTTGTTTTCTATATGTATTTTTTTAGGATTTGCAATCTATATAACTAAGAGACTTTCCTATCTTAGTTATGTAATAGAAGGTACTGAAAAGATAAAACAGGGAAATTTAGATTATAAGATAAAAATTAATGGAAATGATAACTTTACATCTTTAGCTGAAAATATAAATAATATTGGAGAAGGTCTCGATAAAGCGATAGAAGAGCAAGTAAAAAGTGAAAGAATGAAGTCTGACCTTATAACAAATGTATCTCATGATTTGAAAACTCCACTTACTTCGATAATAAATTATGTAGATTTAATTAAAAAAGAAGAATCTATACAACCAAAGTATATAAATGATTATATAAATGTACTTGAGTCAAAGTCAAAACGACTAAAATTATTGATAGAAGATTTATTTGAAGCTAGTAGAGTAAGTAGTGGTAATATAGAATTACAAATTAGTAAGATTGATTTAGTGCAACTCTTAAGACAAAGTATAGGTGAACTTGAAGAAAAATTATCTAAAAATAATTTATATATAAAATTAAATGTTCCAAATGATAAGGTGTATATATGGGCAGATGGAAGAAGAATGTATAGAGTATTTGAAAATCTTTTGTCTAATATAGCAAAATATTCTTTAGAAGGAACTAGAGTATATATTGATGTATATGATTGTGTTGAAAATGTAAAGGTGACTATGAAAAATATATCTTCTTATGAATTAAATTTTGACCCAAGTGAGATTATGGAAAGATTTAAAAGGGCTGATGAATCAAGAAATACTGAAGGTAGTGGATTAGGACTTGCTATTGCAAGAGATTTAGTAAATTTACAAGGTGGAAAATTCTATATAGAAATAGATGGAGATTTATTTAAAGCAAATTTAGAGTTTCAAAAATATGAAGAAGAAGTAACAAATATGGACTTAGATAATATTTAAGTATACGTATATTTTTTGTGAATAACCATCAGAAGCTTTCACTATAAGACATTAGAACATTGACAGTAGAGGATGAAATGTAAAAACAGAGTAACTTTAAGTCACTCTGTTTTTTATTTGAAATTAACAAAATAACAAATTAAATTAAAATTGTACACATAATTTATACAATAAAATATTATTAAAGTATCATATGATAATGCCAAATAGATATATAGATATCACACCTGTAATAATAGAAATACCAATAGATTTAAATCTATATGCAACAAGAAGTACAATCATAAAAGATATAATTTTAGGGTTCGTTATAGATAAATATAGGTTATCTCCATTAAAAAATACATCTTTAGCAGTTAAGGAAGTAAGTATTGCCACAGGTATAAATTTCATGATTTTTTTCAAAAACTCAGGCATCTCTTTTTTTGAGAAAATTAACATAGGAAGAACCCTTGGTAGATATGTAACAATGTACATTCCAATTATAATAAAAAATATATAATTATTATTCATAAGATTCCTCCTTTTTATAGTAAGATTCTTCTATAAAGAAACCAATTAAAGATGCTAAAATCGATGAAACTATTATTACTAAATTACTTTTGAATAATGCATATAAAATAACAGAAATAATAATTGATGATATAAATACTAAAATATAAATTTTATTTTTTATTTGAGAAACTATTAAGGCTATAAACATAGAAGTCAATATGAAGCCAGAAATGGAACTGTCTATAGATATACTTTCTCCTAGAAATGCTCCAATAAAATTAGCTAAAACTGATGAAATTAAACAGAAGAAATTGAGATAAATAGCATTTTTATCAGACCAATTTCCAGTAGTAAATTTTTCATAATTAACCGCAAAAGTTTCATCTGTTATAGTGTGACAAAATGGCAATATAAATTTTGGGCTTTTATTTTTTATGTACATATTCAAATTAGAACTCATTAGAAAATGTCTTAAATTAACTATAAATGTAGTCAAAACAATAGATGTTACACTTGCACCAGTAGAAATCATTGAAGCTGCAATGAATTGAGAACTTCCTCCAAATACCAGAGTTACCATTAATGCTATTTGAAAAGGTGAAAGATCAGATTTTTGTAATAGTATTCCTCCTACTATACCTATAGGTATGTAACCTAAAAATATTGGAATTGAAGCAATGAAGCTTTCTCTTAATTGTTGAGTTCTTTCCATAATAAATCACTCCTTTTGTATTAAATATATTAAAAAAAGATAAAAATAGATTAATTGTATAATTGCAATCATACTTAAAAATAAATTTGGATTAATATATAAATTACTATATAAAAACAAGATAATTCTAAAATACTATTGAATTTTATCTATTTGTTATTATGATGTAATAATATATGTTAATCTCTATAATTAATTATTATCTGGTGTAATTTCATTGTAACAACAAAAAAAAATACACACAATTAAAATATTGTGTGCAATACAATTATCTTTCCTCTTCTAATAATTTTTTTAATACAGTCAGACCAGCTTTAAGTTCTTCTGTACTTTCTGTAGCACATACCGCTATTCTTATTGCAGAAATCGGTTTTTCTTTACCAACAGCAAAACGCTCAGATGCATAAACTTGTACACCTTCTTTAAGTGCTTGTATTTCAAATTTTTCTGCCATTATACCATCAGGAAGAATCAACCATCTAAATATACATTCTTCACTCCCTAAAAGATTATAACCAGATAAATATTGATTAATAATCTTATTTCTTCTTCTTGCAGATTTACGACGTGCATTAATTAATTTATCAGCTTCTCCTGATGTAATCATACGATAAGCAATTTCTGTTAAAAAATAAGATTGAGACAAATTAATATTGTATAACGCATCTGATAATGCTTCTCGATACTGTTTAGGTGTAGAGATATATGCTAATCGTAGACTAGGTGCAATAATTTTTGATAAACTTGTAATATAAATTGTTTGATTGGGTATATAGGAAGCTACTGGATTTAAATGTGCTTCATTAAGTAAACTATGAATAGCATCCTCAATCACAATTAAGTTGTATTTAGAAGCAATATTTGCAATCATTTTTCGCCCATTTTTTGACATTATATGTGTAGTTGGATTTTGATAATCTGGTATTATGTATAGACCTTTAATATTTTCATTTTTGCAAGAATATAATAAGCCTTCCTCACTAATTTCACCATTCCCTTGTTTAATTGGAATTAGTTGTATTCCAAGCATTTTAGCTGCTGTTTTTATTCCAGGATAAGTTAATGGGTCTACACCTATTCTATCTCCATGTTGAAATAGACCTGCTAAAATAGCTACAATCGCATTTTGTCCACCACTTGCAGGAAGTAAGCTATCTGCTGTAGTTTCAAGCCCAGCCTTATAAATTAATTTGACAATAGCTTCTTTTTGCCATTTAGCACCATCTCTTTGTCCATACTGGAATATCGTTTTAAAATCTATTTCTTTAATTATATGTTTAAATAAAGTATTCATTTCTTCTAGTGTGAAATCTGGATTCATTGTGCCCATTTCAATAAATGTAATTTTGCTATTACTCGACATTAAGAATAGATTTGAACGTGCATCATAAGACACAAAGGTTCCACTTCCTGTAACTCCACTTATTAATCCTTTTTTTTCACAAATTTTAAAAGCTCTAGAGATAGTGCTGACATTAACATCTAGGAAATCTGCCAATTCACGTTGAGGAGGCAATTTAGTACCTGGCAATAAAAATCCATTGTTGATATCTTGCTCTAATTGCTCTGCGATAGCTTTATATAATATTTGTCCTTTTGAAGGCCGTTTTGGTTTCCAACTCATAGGATAATTTTCAAAAGAATTAATTGGCATAAGTTTTCACCTCTCGTTATTAATTTGATTTTTTCCAAACAATATTCTTACAAGAATTGAATTAATTTTTAAGTTAAAATAGTATAATACGCCATATAAAATCATATTAAAGCTATGTATATAGCTAAAATCTTATATATATAAATAGATATACTATTATATAAATGTAAAATTTTAAAACAGAAAGAGTTAAAAACACAGTTTATTGCAACTCTTATTGTTGAGTAGATATGTACTATTATATCTGATTGAGTAAGTTTTTCAATCATAAATTTATAAAGCTTTTTACATTATAATTTAAACAAAGGATTAAATTATTTAAGATTATAAATAGCTAATACATTTAGTAAATTACTAAATATACAAAATGTAAATGCTTATCAAAATGTATAAATACTTATAACATCTAGTTACTTACAGGGTTTGAGTAGTAAAAAATATTAAAGTAAGTATGGCATGGTAGTTGCTTATATATTTATCAAGAAAGGAGTTATTAAGCATGGAGTTGAGAGATAAGCTTTTAAACATCATAAATACAGAAAATAAAAAAGATCCATTAACAGATGTTCAAATAGCAAAATTTTTAAGCACAACTAGAGAGAATATAACTAATTTGAGAAAAGAGCTTAATATAAGTAATTCAAGGCAAAGAAGATATCCCTATCTGAAATCAGCAATTTCATCAATATTACAAAAAAATAAGAATATTTCTATATCAGAAATCACAAGAGAATTGATGACAGAAGGTTTTAATATATCCAGAAGAGTTGTAGAGGAACTTTTACCTAAAGAAAGTTTAGAAATGGATGTAGTAGAGGCAACTAAAGAAGAATCGAGTGACCCATTTGAAACTCTAATAGGAAATAAAGGGAGTCTTAGAAATGCTGTAGAGCAGGCTAAATCTGCTATATTGTACCCACCCAAAGGATTGCCTACATTGATTGTGGGAGAAAGTGGAGTTGGTAAGAGTTTATTTTCTAGACATATGTATGAGTTTGCAAAGCAGAAAAAAATAATAAAAGAGAGTTCCAATTTTGTTGTATTTAATTGTGCTGATTATAGTGACAATCCACAATTATTATTGTCTTTGTTATTTGGATATAAAAAAGGTGCATTTACTGGAGCTGAATATGATGCACCAGGTCTTGTAGAAGAAGCTGATGAAGGAGTTTTATTTTTAGATGAAATACATAGATTGCCTCCAAAAGGTCAAGAAATACTATTTTCTATCTTAGATAGAGGAAAATTTAGAAGATTAGGTGAAACCAATGCTGAAAGAAAAGTAAGTATTATGTTGATTGGAGCAACTACTGAAAATGTAGAGACTAATTTATTATTAACATTTAGAAGAAGAATACCAATGCTAATAACTTTGCCACCATTACATGATAGATTACTAAAAGAGAAAATAGACCTTATATACAATATCTTTCAACAAGAGTGTAACAGAATAAGTGCAAAAATATTTGTAGATAAAAATGTGATTGAAATACTTACACTAAAAAAGTTTAGTGGAAACATAGGACAATTACAAAATATGATTCAGGTTCTTTGTGCAAGAGCTTTTATGAAGTTTATAAATTCTAAAGATGAAGAGAATGAATCGATAGTAGTAGTAGATATAAATGAAGTTTTGAAGCTTAAAGATTCTTTTAAAGATGCAGCCTTTCAAGAAATTGAATACATAGAGATAAGAAAATATTTAAAAAATGCTATATTTATACCATTTAATTTAGAAGAATCATCAATAAAAGGAAATCTTTTGAATGATGAGTATATATTACCAGAGGATATATACAAAACAATTGAAAAGAAGTATTATGACTTAAAATATCTAGATATTGAAGATATAGACATAGAGAATATTTTATGGACTTTTATTTTAAATAGATTTGCTGACTTAGAGTTCAATCTAAGTAGTGATGAAGAGATTTTTTCAATGAGTGATTTAAATAGTTTTGTAAGTGATAGTTTAGTAAAACTGGTAAAAGAACTTATGAATGATATAGTTGAAAAAAATATCAATTTAGAAGTAAATAAAAATATGTTTAAATATCTAGCGATACACTTAGAAGAAGCTATAAAAAGAATTAAACTAAATCAAAAGATAATAAATGTAAATTTAGAAAAAATAAGAATTGACTTTTCAAAAGAATATGAAATTGGTAAAAGTTTTGCAATAAAAATCGAAGAATCAATTGGGGTTAAGATTCCAGATGATGAAGTTGGATTTATAACACTCTATATAAAGTCAGCTCTAAAAAATGAAGTAAAAAAAGATAAAGTAGGGTTAATAATAATTTCTCATGGACGCATAGCTACAGAGACTGTAAATGTAGTTAAAGAGCTTTTAGGCGTAAAGTTTCCTGTGGCTATAGATATGCCTTTAGATGAAAAACCAATAAACATATACAATAAGGCAGTAGAATTGTCAAAAATAATAGACCAAGGAAAAGGTATATTATTTTTGGTAGACATTGGTTCACTTACAAACATAGGACAAATAGTAAATAAGAGAACTAATATAAATACTAAAACTATTGATAGAGTAGACCTCTTAATGGCACTAGAAGCAGCTAGAAAAGTTTCTATGGGAGATGAAGAGTTGGATGAAATGTTTTTTTCTTTGTTAAAAGATAGGATGGGGTATAACTATGAATTGGAAAAACACATAGATAAATCAAATGCAATTGTAACTTTGTGTCTTACTGGAGAAGGAACTGCTAAGTACATAAGTAAAACATTGGAAGAAAAGTATGATAATACTAAATGCTATCAAATGAGTGCATTAGATGAAAATCTATTTTATAAAATTGAAAATCTAAAGGAGACAAACAATATATTAGCTATTATTGGGACAATAAATCCTAAGATAGCAGGTATAAATTTCATACCATATAATAAAGAACTTTTTAAAAATTTGGATATTTATCTATCAAAATCAAAACAACAAGATGACAAATTTACTAAATCGTATGAAAGAATGCTTGATGAAGATTTAGTAATTTTTGAACCAGATATATACTTTAAAAAGGATTTATTAGAATATGTATGTTCAATTCTTATAAATAAAGAATATGTAGAAAAAGACTACTTAGATTCAGTTTTACATAGAGAAGAGATGCTTCCAACATATTCTAAAGGAGCTGTAGGTGTGCCTCATGGAGATTCTTCTACTGTAAATAGTACAAGATTTGTTTTTGTCAAACTAAAGAATCCCATTGACTGGGGTGTAGGCAATGTAAATTTTATATTTATGCCAGTTTTTCAGGCTAATGATAAAGAAGTTGTTAAAAATGTTCTTGAGATATTAAAAGATGAGGAATTTATGAATAATGCTAATAAGTGTTTTAATAAAGAGGATTTCAGAAATATTATATTTGATAAATTTAAACATCTGTAGCTATAGCAAAAAAAATTGAGAGGAGTCAGAGTAATGAATGTAGATTTAATATCATTAGGTTTAGAATCTAATGATTATGAAAATGTTATTGAAGAATTAGGAAATATAATGTATCAAAAAGAATATGTAAAAGATACATATATAAATGCTGTCTTGGAAAGAGAAAAGACATTACCAACAGGTCTCAATATTGGCGAAATGTGTGTTGCTATTCCACACACAGATTCAAAACATGTAAATGAATCTAATGTAGCTGTGGGCATATTGAAAAAGCCAGTAAAGTTTAATTCAATGATAGACCCAACAGATAGACTTGATGTAGAACTTGTATTTTTATTAGCAGTAAAGAATCCAGATTCACAAGTAAAACTATTAAAAGATTTAATGTCAGTTTTTCAAAATATAAAGCTGTTAAAAAATATAAAAAATGCATCAACAAAGGAAGAAGTAGCTAAATTATTGGATTTTATAGAAATCTAATGTAGAAAAATCTTAGAAATAAAAAATTAAAATTTAAACAATCAAAGTAAGTATTATTTTCTAAATAGGTTTAATCTATATAAAATAAAAATTTAGAGTAAAAAATTAGGAGGAAATTATTATGAAACAGTTTAATGTATTATCAGTTTGTGGTTCAGGAACAGTTACATCATCAATGGTAGCAGGTAAATTAAAAGAAGTATTAGGAAATAAGGGAATTTCTATTACTACAACAGAAACTAGACCAACAGAAGCACTAAATTTAGCACAATCAGGAAGATTTGACTTTATAACCTTTACTAGTCCACTTCAAACAGGGGATTATGGAATACCAACTATAAATGCATTTGCTTGCCTAACTGGCATAGGGGAAGAAGCATTCTTTGAAGAAGTTTTAAATGTTATTGAAGGGATAGACAAGTAACCAATTAATTTTATAAATAGGAGGATAAAAGATGTTAGAATTTATGAAATCTATAATCGATACATTTGGTTCTGCAATTATAGTTCCAATTATAATATTCATAATAGCAAAGATATTTAAAGTAACTACTAAGAAATCGTTTCTTTCTGCTGTATATGCAGGAGTTGCTTTACAAGGTTTTACACTGATTTTAAATTCATTTACACCAATAATAACACCAGTTATCAATAGGATGGTTGAGAGTACAGGAGTAAATCTACCGGTTTTTGATGTTGGTTGGCAAGCCACATCGTTGGTTGCATTTTCAACAAGTGCAGGTATGATATATTTAGGTCTTGGAATATTATTACAAACAATTTTATTTTTGATAAAATGGACAGACGTGTTTCAACCATCGGATTTATGGAATAACTATTCTTATATGGTATGGGGAGCAATGGTCATAGGAGTAACAGGAAATTTTCCTTTAGGTATAGCATGTATGGTTTTATTAAACTTATATAGTTTGTTAATATCAGAGTTAGTTGCAAAGAGATGGTCTAGTTACTATAGATACCCTAATTGTACAATAATAGCCATGCATAATGTTGAAGCTTCTGTGTTTGCAGTATTTGCAGACCCTATATACAACAAATTAGGACTAAACAAAATAAAATTAAATCCTAAAGAATTAGAGAAAAAATTAGGATTCTTAGGTGAACCAATTACTCTAGGGCTTTTTTTAGGGATGTTTATAGGTATATTAGGTAATATGACAAGAATAACTACTATGGAAGCTTGGGGAGAAATAATGAAAGTAGGTATATCTACAAGTGCTGTCATGGCAATCTTCCCTAAAGTAGCAAGTATGTTTGCTCAAGCATTTGCACCTATAACAGAAGCAGCTAGAAAGATTATGCAAAAAGCTGGAAACCGTGAGTGGTATATAGCAGTGAATGATGCTGTTGGATATGGTGAACCTGCAACTCTGATATCAGGTCTTATATTAATTCCAATAATGCTTGTAATCGCTATGATACTTCCTGATAATAAGGTATTACCAGTTGTAGATTTATTGGCAATTCCATATATGGTGCAAGGTCTAGTTGCTATACATAATGGTAATATACCAAAAGTATTAGTTTCAGGTATAATTTGGTTTGGACTAGGATTATATATTTGTACATCTACAGCACCATTATTCACAGATATGGCTACAAGTATAGGGGTTGCCATACCAGCAGGAGCAATGTTGATAACAAGTTTTAATATACTAGGAAAACCTTTGATGGGATTAGTTTTCTTTGCATTTCTAAGTGCAAATCCAATTTATATAGGTCTTGTAGTTGTAATTTACTTTGTTCTGTGGGCATTATTTAGAAAGAATAAAGCAGGCATACTCGAATATCTAGAAAAACAAGCACTTAAGAATATAGAAGAAGAGCCTGTAATAGTTTAAGTTTATAAAAATGAGATAATAGTAAATAAAGGAGTTTATAGCTGATTTTATATAAGTATCAGATAATATCTGAGAAATATTTAAATGAAATGTAAACTTCTTTTTATTTTGGTAATATTTGCAATTATAATTTTTTGTATTTATTTAACTTTTTCTGTATAGCATGATATTAAAAACATATTTTTTTATGTCTATACAGTAATGTAATTTGATTTTATAAAATGTAATTCTCATTGACAAAATGCCTTGTATATAAGGTATTTACCTGAATAAACTATTTATCTTTTGTATGGCATAGATATTGCTATATAGAGTTATATAGCATGAAAGGAGATATTTATATGGAAGATAAAATGAGAGCATCAGTATTATACAATGTAGGTGATGTCAGATACGAAATGGTAGGTATACCAGAAATAACAAATACAGAAGTACTTGTAAATGTAAAGTATGTTGGAATATGTGGTTCAGATTTACCTAGGTCTATGGTAAGTGGTTTGAGTGGAAATACATCATATCCATTAATTTTAGGGCATGAATTTTCTGGTGAAGTTGTTAAAATTGGAGAAAAAGTAAAACATATTAATATAGGGGATAGAGTAGCTGTTGCACCATTAGTACCTTGTGGAGAATGTGACTACTGTAAGGAAGGTAATTTTGGTTTGTGTGATGATTACAATATAATTGGAACAAGAGTAAATGGAGCATTGGCAGAGTATGTAAGAGTTCCAGAAGAACATATTTTAAAACTACCAGATACATTAGACTATGAAACTGCTGCTGGAATTGAACCAGCAACTATAGCTTATCATGGGATTTCAAAGTCCGATATTAAAGTAGGAGATAGTGTAGTTGTGCTGGGATGTGGTCCAATAGGTCAATTTACTATACAATGGGCAAAGGTGTTTGGAGCATCTAAGATTATAGCTGTTGATATATTTAATGAAAAGTTAGAAATTTCTAAGTCTTTAGGAGCGAATTATACATTGAATTCAAAAGAAGTAAATGTAATTAAAGAAATAAAAAAAATAACAAATGGTGGTGCTGATGTTGTAATAGAGACTGCTGGTAGCAGATTTACACAAGAACAATCTCTGCTTGTAGCAAAAAAGAGAGGAACTATAGTGTTTGTGGGTATATCACACACAGAATTGCCACTCGGTGTAGAAGCTACTGAGTGTATATTACGTGGGGAACTTACTTTGAAAGGTTCTTGGAATTCATATACAAGTCCTTATCCTGGAAGAGCATGGAGAGCAACTTTGGATTTTATGGGAAAAGGTGATATTGTTTTTAAACCGATGATTTCACATAGAATAGGTCTTAATGAAGTTGGTGATTTTTTAAGTAAAATGAGCAAGAGAGAGATTAATTTTAATAAAATCCTAGTAGAAATATAAAAATTTAATAAATAAATATAAAAAATTATTAAATTTTATAATTACGACATTAAATAAAATAAAAATAATTTTTCCAAATAAAATATAGGAGGAAGAAAAATGTTAGAAAATTTAAAAGAAGAGGTATTAAAAGCAAATTTAGAATTACCTGAGAAAGGACTAATTACTTATACTTGGGGAAATGTAAGTGGGATAGATAGAGAAAAAGGATTAGTAGTCATAAAACCAAGTGGTGTAGAGTATAGTAGTATGGCTGTAGAAGATATGGTAGTAGTTGACTTAGACGGAAATGTAGTTGATGGTAAATTAAGACCTTCTTCAGATACTCCAACTCATCTAGTTTTATATAAAGAATTTGAAGAGTTAGGGGGAATCGTACATACACATTCAAGTTGGGCCACAATATGGGCTCAAATAGGGAAATCTATACCAGCATGTGGTACTACTCATGCAGATTATTTTTATGGAAGTATACCATGTACCAGAAAAATGACTAAAGAAGAAATTTGCAGTGAATACGAAAAAGAAACTGGAAATGTAATTGTTGAAGAATTTATGGGAAAAAACCCAATTCATTGTCCAGGAATAATTGTGAATGACCATGGACCTTTTACATGGGGAAAAAGTGCAAATGAGGCTGTCCATAATGCAGTAGTTTTAGAAGAAGTTGCAAAGATGGCCTATTATACAGAGTTAATGAGTCCTGATAATATTATGGAGAAGGTACTTATGAATAAGCATTTTTCAAGAAAGCATGGAAAAAATGCATACTATGGTCAAAAATAATTACTTGGAGGTGAATTATGCTAGAGTCTTTAAAGGTCAAAATTGTGGAAATAGCAATTAAAGCAGAACATTATGGTTTATGTAAAGAAAAAGCTGGTAATTTTAGTATTAGAGATAAAGGTACTGGATATATACTTATAACACCCTCAGGTATAGGAAGAGAAGAATTAAAAGTTGAGCATATTTGTGTTTTAGATTTAGATGGAAATATAATAGAGGTTCAGAAAGGCATTAAACCAAGTAGTGAGGTGTTGATGCATATTGAAATATATAAAATAAGGGAAAATGTAAATGCTATATCACATACTCATTCTTTATATGCAACAACATTTTCAGTAGCAAAGAAACCAATTATACCAATTGTATATGAATCAGTTAACTATGGTGGTTATGTAGATATTGCTCCATATGAAAGACCAGGAACTTTAAAATTAGCTAAAAGTGTTTCAAAATTATTGTTAGATACAGATGCATGTTTACTAGAAAGGCATGGTCTAACAACTGTAGGTGATGATTTAGATGAGGCATTATTAAAATCAAGATATGTAGAAGAGGTAGCAGAAATATATTATCGGTCTTTAGTGTTAAATCAGTTTAAAGAGCTTGAAGTAGTAGATGTTGATGAATTTAACTCATGGAAATACCCAGAAGAAATAAAATTTTAATCTAAGCAATTTTTATTGAAGTGATTAATTAAAATATATGTACTATTTATGTCAATTACTATCTTATCTTATATTAATTACTATATTTTTTAAAAAGAATATAGAATTCCAAAGTCATATAAAATTGACTTGGAATTCTATACTTTTTATTTATGCATTTTTCTTTATCTGATTTTCTGGAGAATTTATATGTTCAAAATATTTTTTAGTTTCAGAGACTATTATAGGAGATAGTGCAAGTAAAGCTATCAGGTTAGGTATTGCCATAAGTCCATTTACGATATCAGCAATTATCCAAACAACTTCTAATTTTAAGAATGCACCTAATAACACCATAGCTACAAATACAGTTCTATACCCATTCATACCTCTTACACCAAATAGGAATTCAAAACATCTTTCTCCATAATAACTCCATCCTAAAATTGTAGTAAATGCAAATAATGTTAAACTAACTGTAAGTAATATTGGTCCAAATGTAGGAATTGCTCCATTAAAAGCTGCTTGTGTCATAACAGCTCCATTTAGGTCTGAACACCATACTCCTGAAATAACAAGAGAGAATCCAGTAAGAGTACAGATTATAATAGTGTCTATAAAAGTACCTGTCATAGATATAAGACCTTGTTCTGCTGGCCATTCAGTTTTAGCAGCTGCTGCAGCTATTGGAGCACTACCTAGACCAGATTCATTTGAAAATACACCACGAGCTATACCATTTCTAATTGCTAGCGACATAGTTGCTCCTAGAAAACCACCAGTAGCAGCAGTAGGTGTAAATGCACTTTTGATTATTAGCATAAAAGTTTCAGGAATTTTATTCCAAAAAGATAGTAAAATGATTCCACAGATTACGATATATATAACCGCCATAAAAGGTACTATCTTAGTAGCTACATTAGATATACTTTTAAGACCTCCAAATACAACTAAAGCTACAAATACTGCTAATACAACACCTGTGATTCTAGGGTCTACTCCAAAACTATTATTTATAGCATCTGTTATTGAATTTACTTGAGTAAAAGTACCTATTCCTAAAAGTGCAACTAATATACCACTTATAGCGAAAAATATTGCAAGAGGTCTCCATTTTTCCCCCATACCATTTACTATGTAGTACATTGGTCCACCAGACACTTGACCATTTTTATCTTTAGTTCTGTATTTTATTGCAAGAACACCTTCTGAATACTTAGTAGCCATTCCAAAGAAAGCTGCTATCCACATCCAAAAAAGTGCACCAGGTCCACCAGCTTTAATAGCTGTAGCAACACCAACAATATTACCAGTACCAACTGTAGCAGCTAGTGCAGTACATAAAGCTGCAAAACTTGAAACATCACCACTACCTTTGTTTTCAGCAGAGAATATTAACTTAAGAGCTCTTGGAAGTTTAATTATTTGTATAACTCCAAGTTTAACAGTAAGTAGTATACCAGTACCAACTAGCAATACTAGTAGGGGTGGTCCCCAAATAAAAGCATCAACTTTGTTTAAAACATCAATTAGATTCATAAAAACACTCCCTCATTTTTTTGCTTTACATAATCAATAGAATTTTTAATGAAGTAATTGACAGGAAATAAGTATAATTTATTAATAATTTCTAGTGTAATAAAAAAAGCTAAATCTAAAAAAGATTCAGCTCTGGATATACACTAATTAGCAACCAAAATAAAAGTATTAATAAATACTAGTTTTGGTAGATAATCCCTGTCCTTTTGCCTGAGAGATTGAGCATAAAAGCCTTGCCCCTTCGGCGCCCATAATGGGTCTCTCCAGAGTTCCGTAAATTTTACAGTCCTACTTTTAAAAGTACCTGAGAGTGTTACTCCTTCGGTGTGCTGTATAGCAACTCTTCTATAAAATCTTAACCGGATATTGATTTGTCATAGCTTATTGTATTAATAATATTAATATAAGTAATATACGTGAAAATGGATTCTATAATAGGTATACAAATTAGAAATAAGATAAGTTTTAAATAAAAAAATAAGAAAGTTTTAAATAATTAATTAGATATGATTAAATTATGGTAATATTATAGTTACGATATTAAGAAAAGTTCTATTTATTTAGATTTTAATCGTAATATGAGATTAAGCATAGAGAAAGGAAGTATTTTTAGATGGGAAAAGTATTAGTACTGGCAGAAAAGCCTTCTGTTGGAAGAGATATAGCAAAAGTTTTAGGGTCAAAAAATGAAAAAAACGGATATATAGAGGGTTCAAAGTATGTGGTAACTTGGGCATTAGGTCATTTAGTTACACTTGCTGACCCTGAAAGTTATGGAGAAAGATATAAATCATGGAGCTTAGAAGACTTGCCAATACTTCCTAAGCACCTGAAGACTGTTGTAATAAAAAAGAGTGGAAAACAGTTTAATACAGTCAAAACTCAAATGAATAGAAATGATATAGATGAAATAGTTATAGCAACAGATGCAGGTCGTGAAGGAGAACTTGTAGCAAGGTGGATAATAGAAAAATCACAAGTAAAAAAACCTCTAAAGCGCCTTTGGATTTCTTCAAGTACAGACAAAGCAATAAAAGAAGGATTTGCGAAATTAAAAGCTGGAAAAGAATATGAAAATTTATACTATTCAGCAATAGCACGAGCAGAAGCTGATTGGATTATTGGAATAAATGCAACTAGAGCTTTGACAACAAAGTACAATGCACAACTTTCTTGTGGAAGAGTTCAAACTCCTACTCTTGCAATGTTGCTTAAGAGAGAAGAGGAAATAAGAAATTTCAAACCTAAAGAGTATTATGGATTGGAATTAATCGCTACAAAGGGAAGTTCAGATATAAAGTTTATTTGGAATGATAAGAATAGTGGCTCCTCAACATTTAGTAAGGAAAAGATAGAGAGCATATTGGAAAAAATAAAAAATTTAGACATAAAAATATCTGAAGTAAGTAAGTCATATAAGAAAAAATATTCACCTGCACTCTATGATTTAACAGAGTTACAAAGAGATGCAAATAAAATGTTTGGATTTTCAGCAAAAGAAACATTATCTATAATGCAAAAACTATATGAGTATCATAAAGTACTTACTTATCCTAGAACTGATTCTAGATACCTAACTTCAGATATTGTTGGAACATTGAAAGATAGAATAAAAGCTGTAAATGTTAGCGATTATTCAAAAATTTGTAATAAATTATTAAAAAGTAATATTACAGCTAATAAATCATTTGTTGATAATTCAAAGGTAACAGACCATCATGCAATAATACCAACGGAGCAGAAAGTCTTTATGAGTGATTTTAGTGATAAAGAGCGAAAAATATATAATCTTGTAGTAAAAAGATTTTTAGCAGTACTGTCTCCTCCTTTTGAATATGAACAGACAACTATAAATGCAACTGTAGAAGGCGAAATATTTAAGGCTAAGGGAAATAAAGTAATAAATTTAGGTTGGAAGGAAAATTATAAAGATATTGAAGATGAAGATGAGTATGAAAGTATACCAAATGTTTTAGAAAAAGACATACTTAAAGTTAAGGGATTAAAGATAAATTCAGGTAAAACAAATCCACCACCATACTTAAATGAGGGTACATTATTGACAGCTATGGAAAAAAATGGTCTTGGGACAGTTGCTACAAGAGCAGATATAATAGAAAAATTATTCAATTCATTTTTAATGGAAAAGAAAAATAAAGATATATATATAACATCAAAAGGTAGACAATTATTAGATTTAGTTCCGATAGATTTGAAGACACCAGAACTTACAGCTTCATGGGAAAAGAAGTTATTGGATATTTCAAAGGGAAAACTTAGTAAAGATACCTTTATAAATAACATGAAAGATTATTCAAAAGATATTGTTTTAGAAATAAAAAATAGTGATAATAAATTTAAACATGATAACTTAACTAAAAATAGATGTCCAGAGTGTGGTAAATTCATGTTAGAGGTAAATGGTAAGAAAGGCAAAATGCTGATTTGTGAAGATAGAGAGTGTAACACTAGAAAAACTATATCACAAGTAACTAATTCAAGATGCCCTAACTGTCATAAAAAATTAGAACTTCGTGGAGAAGGTGAGGGAAGAATCTTCACTTGTAGCTGTGGATACAGAGAAAAGCTTTCTTCTTTCAATAAGAGAAAGCAAGAAGAAAAAAAGAAGGCATCAAAAAAAGATGTTAATCAATATTTAAAAAATCAAAATAAAAATCAAGAAACATTTAATAATCCATTTGCAGAAGCATTAGCTAAACTAAAAAATAAATAATTTTAAAGTTATTATTATACACAATTATAATTTTAATTGTATATTAGTTATATGTACTGGTATAATATAGCATATAATTTAGGCATGAAAGTAGGGCTGTTAAATGGATTTGAGGGATATATTTAAATATTATTGTAAAGAGTGTGAGAATACATGGAATAATTTAAGTGTTGAATTATTTGACAATATAGAAACATATAGTAAGGATTCACAAAAAAAGAGTGAAAAAGAATTGGATAAATTGATAAATACAATATCAGTTCATTTAGAAAAGTATCCAAGTGACTTTGTATTGAGAAAAATGTGGGCAAAAAAGGGTGAAGCTTTCTTACAAAAGACATTAGAAAAAGAAAATATTTTTAAGTTAGAAAAAATGGATGTGGAAGATAGAAAAAAATTTTTAGATATAACAAAACAATTTATTAGAGATGCTAGAAAATTTGATGGTGATTTACCTATAGGGGATATTATGCAAGCTATGAGGAATGTATGGATTTCAAATGCATTACAATTATTATTTGGTAAAGAGGTCTATTATTCAAAAGCTAACTTTGCATATAGCATGTTATATCCATATACTGATAATTATTTAGACAATACAAGTATAAATAAAACTGATAAGATTTTATTTAATAACTGGTTAGAAAAAAGGCTCTTGGGAGAACACATTAAATCTAATAACTATCATGAAAGTAAAGTATCTCAAATGATAGATTATATTGAAAGTGTATATTCTAGAGAAAAGTTTACAGAAGTCTATGAATCACTATTATTAATATTTAAAAGTCAAGTAAAGAGTTTAAAACAACAAAACGATGAAAATCATTTGTGTAAGGAAGATTTATTATCCATTTCCATTGAAAAAGGTGGCTCGTCTGTTTTAGTAGATGGATATTTAATAAGTGGATTGATGACAAAGGAAGAAATAGAGTTTTGTATCGGCTATGGATTTTTATTACAAATATCTGATGATTTACAGGATATAAAAGAAGATTTAAAATACAACCATAAAACTATTATTACAGAGATGGCAAAAGAGGGTACTTTAGATAAAGTTGTAAATAAACTAATAAATTTTACTATTGAGTTAATAGATAGTTTTAAAATTAACAATAAAAATGAATCTGTAATAACTATGATAAAGAATGATTGCTTAATGTTAATTTTGTTTTCTATAGTTTATAATGCTGAATTTTTTTCTATAGAATATATAAAAGAAATAGAGAAATTTATTCCATATACAATAGATTATTCATTAAAAATTGAAGGGAAAATGAAAGAAAAATTTAAAAGTATAGATGTTTTAAATAATGAAAATGAATATAAAAAAATGATTGATATTACTTGTGCAGAGTAGAAAAAAGGGAGCGTCTCAGAATAGACTTTTTAGTTTATGAGGCACTCTTTTTGTATAAAATCAAATGTATTTTCATCATTTTAACAATTAAAAAGAGGCTTATCTATATTTTGGTATAATTCCCTTATAGTAGACATTTAAATAAAAGGCCATT
>NZ_JAGWCX010000072.1:0-20678 GCF_020657775.1 Clostridioides sp. ZZV14-6345
ATGTTATGTACTATTTCATATCCATACATATCTTTCTTAGATATTAGTGCAAGTACACAAATTTCTAAAACACCCTTTCTAAATTGTGTGTTCATATACTCCATCCTTTCTTTAAATACACAGTATTGTGTTTTACAAGGTACTATGTTAAAACTTCTTATATTTTCATAATAACACAGTACTATGTTTTACACAATAGTTATTTTTAAATATTCTTGTTGATTAAATTCTTCCATAAATGTATAATACTCTAATCAGATATATTTTATGAAAGTGGTGATAAATTGACTAAAATGAAATATGATAAAACAATATTAATCTTAACTGCTCAATTTGGTGCTGGACATATAAGTGCCGCAAAAGCAGTCAAAGAATGTATTATTGAAAAATATAGCAACTATAATGTTGTTATACAAAACTTTATAAATGCAAGTATTCCAATGATGAACAAACCTATGGTAAAACTTTATGAAAACAATACAAAATATACTCCTGGATTATATAATTACTATTATTACTTTAAGAAATCGTTTGATTCAAGACATGATTTCTCTCATAAATTATATACACCTAAACTTTCTGAGTATATTGCTGATATAAATCCAGATTTGATTATCTCTACATTTCCACTAGCTGCTGCTTGTGTAAATAATTTCAAGATAAAAAACCCTGATATAAACATACCTACACTTACAGTTATAACAGACGTTGTAGATAGTATGGAATGGGTCTTTGAAAATACAGATTTGTATTTCGTTCCTTCTCCAGAAATAAAAAATAGATTTTTTCAAAAGGGAATAAATCCAAACGCTATAAAGGTTACTGGAGTTCCTGTGGATAAGAGATTTCAAATTGAAAGTAAAGAACTCTGTAGTGATAAATATAGATTATTACTTCTAGGAGGAGGAAGAGGTCTATTTGATATAGATGAGGATTTTATACATTGGATAGATGAATTCATTGAAGAACATATTGATTCTATAGAAATTACAATAGTTACTGGTAAAAATAAAAAATTATATGATAACCTAACTCATAAAAAACCTCTAAAAAATATAAAAGTACTTGGATTTGTAAATGACATGTATAACCTAATAAGAGAATGTGACCTAATGCTAACTAAGCCTGGAGGAGCAACTATATTTGAAGCCATTCAATCACAAACTCCAGTACTCGTAAAAATGCCAAAAGTTGGACAAGAGATTGAAAATGCTAAATTTATAATAGATAAGGGACTTGGACTGATTTATAGTGACGACCTAGACCTGAAAAACATATTTTATAAGTTAATATCAAATGAGTTTGATTCTATAATAAACTTTATGAAGAAAAATTTAGCAGAATTTAAAACAGTCATTCATCCAGATAAAATTGCTGATTATATATCAGAATTAATAGATAATCACTACAATTAGATTACACTATTACAAAACTTCAATCATAAAACTAAGGGCAATCAAGTATGCTTTTACATTTGAGAACTTACTCATAGGACTTAATCATACTTGATTGCCTTTGTCATATTAAAATCAAACTATTGTTACCTTAGTATATATTTTTCTTGTATTGCATATACAGTTGTTGTATTTCTTCCATGCTTCTCTTTAACTCTATTTGTAAATCTGAAGCAGTCTGATAATCTTTGTTTTCTACAGCTTCTCTTACCCTAGTAAATAACGATTCTCTAGTTAAAGTATCCTTCATAATATTGAACTTTAAATCTGATATTGAGTTCCAAACTACTTCATCAAGTGCATCCATATTTTCTTTTGTGTGTATCTTGACAATACTTCTTATCTTTTGAATTCCAGCTTCTATTATTCTAGTTTTTAATTTTTTTTGCCACTTATCTATAGCTCCAATCTTAAATGATTCTATTATACTATCAGTAAATACATCGCCTTGTTTTAAAGATTTTAATTTTGAAGCATATATTTCTAAGTTTTTCATATTTTCATAAACTGTAGCTGGTGGAATTCCAAATCTTGCATTTCTTTCTTCTAAATTATAATGTTCAAATACATCATTTTCATCTCTATATGCTCTATCTTTTTCTAAGTAGAAACTTTCTTCGCCTACATCTTTAGATAATTCTTTTTCAAGTTCCTTTGTACTAAGTCCACTCTTAGCTGCTGCTTTTATACCATCCAACATCGTTTGATAACACCCTGCTATTACTAAATACGTATTAGATAGAGGGCTTGGTGACCTTAACTCAAATCTTACAGTTTTTGGATTTTTCATATCTCTTATTAATCCAACAAGTACTGACCTATTTCTTGATGGAATCTCATAACTATGACCTAGAGATGTAACTATACATACAGGTGCCTCAAATCCAGGAACTAATCTATTAAATCCATCATTAGAAGCTGTTACAATTGGGTTTAATACTTCATAATTGTAAAGAAGTCCCATAAGAGCTCCATATCCCAATTCACTTAGATAGTCTTCTTTTAAATCTTTTGGAGCAAATAGGTTTTTTATACTTCCATCCTTTAGTTTTGCACTTACTCCTACATGTGTATGTCCACCACTTCCTGCAACTCCATGAATTGGTTTTGCTTTAAATGTAACTTCTAGTCCATGTGATGTAAATACATCTTCTATAACATCTCTTACCAATAATTCATTATCTGCTGCTTGTAATGGTGTAGAAAACTTCCAAGAAACTTCTAATTGCTCCATAGCGTGGTTTGTCTTTCCATCTATGCTAATAGAACTTTGTATCCCTCCAACCTCTTTGTGAGCCATTTCAGGGTTTACACCTAGTTTTTGAAGTATAATTAAACTTTGCTCCAAGCAAGTTCTTATAATACCATGAGTTCTTTTCCAATATTGCTCTTTTAAACTTTGTGATACATATAATTTCTCCAAGTCAGCTTTATCCTCAGGAGTATTAACCCAGAACTCAAGCTCTGTAGCTGCTGTCAACATTATTTCTTCTATATCATCTACTGAATCTATTCCTATATTATTTATTACATGTGGGTATTCTCTAAATACCTCAAACATTGATTTTTTGAAATACTTATCTGCTTTTTGAAGTACTCCTCTAGAACATACTTTTTTATTATCATGTATTAAAAATGCAGGTATCTTTAAGGTTCCAACAGGCAGACCTACTTCTTCATCTATATATTCCATATTATAATCTACATACCAATGACAACTTTTATCTGGCATTAAGTCTACTTTTGCATTATTCAATGTAGCTATATTGTAAAGCTCAACACTTGAACCATCAGTCTGTATAGCTGATTCTAAAAATTTATCTATATCTTCTAAAAATAATTCTACAGGAATCTTTTCATCTGTCGCATTTCCCCCTAAGTCAACCCCCATTAAGGAAACAAATCTTATATTTTTATTACTTTTTAGGATTTCTCTTATTTCTTCATTAGTATGTTTATCTTTCTCTATTACGTATAATAGACTATCCATTTTTTCACTCTCCCATAATTTTTATGTAAATTTTATTTTGTTAAATACAAGATAAAATTCATTTTTCCTTACATTTATGAATTTTTCTTGCAAAATATCCGTATTTTATTCGTGTTTTTATTTATATTATTATATATCAAGTACAAAAAGTTCGCAATATTTTTTATTGGAAAAAATATTATACATACAATAGTTTAACATTTTTATAAATATAGGGTATACTAAAATAAAAGTATTTTTGTTTAAAAATTTAATTTTGCTTATAATATAATCTATAATAACAGCAATAATAAAAAAATTTAGGAGATAAACTTTATGGAATACATAATTTTCGATTTGGAATTTAATCAAGGATTTGATAAAAAACTCAATAAGACTATATCTAATGAAAAGTGTCCTTTTGAAATTATACAAATAGGAGCAATTAAATTGGATTCTAAATTCAATATAATTGATACGTTTAATAGCTATGTGAAACCTACAATCTATAAAGAAATACATCCTTTTATTAGTCGTATGACTAATATTAAAAACTCTGATTTTAATGATTCACCTACTTTTCCTGAAGTTTACAACAATTTCATAAAATTTATATCATCACAAGACCCTATATTATGTGTCTGGGGAGCAGGAGATTTAAAGGAATTATACAGGAATATTAATTACCATAAGCTATCATCAAGCTCCTTACCTAAATCTTATATTAATATACAACAACATGCATCTAAATATTTCAATAACCCAGCAGGAAAAAGTATTGGACTACAAAATGCTATTTCTATATTGGAACTTGATGAAAAAATGTCTTATCACAATGCTTTAAATGATGCATATTATACTGCCAAAGTTTTTATTAAGATATACAATCCAAGTATAGTACCAGATATATATCTTTATACGAGTATCAAACCTAAAACCATAAAATATTCTAATAAAAAGAGAGTTGATTATGATAAGTTATTTGATGAGTTTAAGAAAATTTTAAATCGTGAATTGACTAAAGACGAGAAAAAAATCATTAACTTGGCTTATAACATGGGAAAAACGAATCAATTTACATTAGAAAATACTAAGCAAAGAGAAAATAAATAAAGTTTACTTAGGTTAAAAATAGGCATGTAGATAAAAAAACAGTTAACTTTAAATTTATATCTACATCCCAATTTTTACCCTGATTAATCTTTATTTTATCTCTAATTCAACTGGACAATGGTCTGAACCCAATACTTCAGTGTGTATATCTGCACTTACCAATCTATCTTCTAGCTTTTTAGATGCACAAAAATAATCTATTCTCCACCCTGCATTATTTTTTCTTGCATTAAATCTATATGACCACCAACTATAGACACCTTCTTTGTCTGGATTAAAATATCTATAAGTATCTATAAATCCACTATCTAATAATTTAGAAAATTTCTCTCTTTCTTCTTTAGTAAAACCTGCATTTTTCATATTATTTTTAGGATTTTTTAAATCTATTTCTGTATGTGCAATATTCATATCTCCACACACAATTACAGGCTTATGACTATCTAATTCGATTAAATAGTCTATAAAGTCATCTTCCCATCTAGTTCTATATTCTAGTCTCTTTAACTCAGATTGAGAATTTGGTGTATATACTGTAACAAAGTAAAAATCTTCAAACTCTAGAGTTATGACTCTACCTTCTTTATCATGTTCTTCTATATTTATTCCATACATTGCTTTTAAAGGCTCTTTTTTTGTAAATATAGCAGTACCTGAATAACCTTTTCTCTCAGCATAATTCCAGTATTGAAAATAGCCTGGTAAATCTAACTCTATTTGCCCTTCTTGTAATTTAGTTTCTTGTAAGCAAAATATATCTGCATCTACTTCTTTAAAAAAGTCTAAAAATCCTTTCCCAACACAAGCTCTTATTCCATTAACATTCCATGATATAAATTTCATACTTATACTCCTCATCTAAACAGTAAATTTTTCATTTGTTTTATTTTAACAATGTTATACTATAATTTTATCTAAAAATTACTATTTCCTTAATACATTTTACTTAATACCTTAAAAATATATGTTTTAATCAATTTTTAATTTTTTTGTTAACTCTTCAGGGTTCATTGAAGAAACATACATGTTTGTTCCCAGCTCAAATCCTCCAAAATTATATTTTCTTGGGATTATGTGCATATGAACATTAAAATACAATTTTGTTTCAATCTTTGTTGGATGAGTGTGAATACATAAGTTAAATGGCATATATCCATTGATATTGTACAACTTCTTAAATAATTTTTCAAATATTGTAGAAAGTTCCTTTATATTATTATCACTTAACTCATCAAACTTTATCTTATCTTTAAATATTATTCTTACTTCTCCACTATACTTAGTTGCATACGGTATAAGTACCAAAAAAGCTTCTCCATTATAAACAACTCTTCTATTTAAATTTATTTCATTTTCTATTAAATCATCATATAAAGAGCTTTTATTGCTATCATAATACTCTTTTGAAACTAGCAACTCATTCGTAATTTCAGGAGGGATAAAAGACATAGACAGTATTTGAGCATGTGGATGCATCAAAGATGCCCCTGCTTTTCTCAAGAAATTTTTAAAGATACTAACATATTCTACATTGTCATCTTTCGACAAATCTCTAAATCTATTTCTATACATAAAAAAAACATCTTCAAATTCTTTTTGACTCATGTTATAAAAACTACGATTGTGTTTATCGCTCTCTATCATTACTTCATGAATACCATATACATCTTTTGCCATATCATCAATTATAGGAAATTTATTGTAGACAGATTTTACAAGCCATCCTTCTTTACCTTCTATTTCAAATAATGTATCAGTTGCATAAGCTTCATTTCCTTTACAAAATGGGCACTCTTCATCGTATTCCTTAGTTTCTTCATCTTCATTTGGTATGTCTGCTGTATCTAAAGGTCTTTTTAACCTATCAGTAGCAAATATAACAACATCATTGGTAATTGGATCTATTCTTAATTCTTTCATAATTAACACCTCTTAGTTAATAGCCTTTAATATAATTATATGATATTTATCGTATCTGTTAAATAAGTTTATAATATTTTTTATAATTTTACACATTTATTATTATATATTTTTGTCTAGAGTTGAAAGATTATAACTAAAAATTACTATCAATATATCAGAATATTATCTTACCATAAATTAATTTGTGAATACATAATTTATTGGCATAAAAATAGCATTTTACTAGAATTTGTTAAAAGTTTATTTTAAAACTATATTAATTTTTTTTGATGATTTTTACCCATAAGTATGTTATTATTATCTTGTAAAGATGTCTTATATTCAAACATACAATATACGTATTTAAATTAAATAGGGGGTATTAAAATGAATTATTCAAACAGAGTTAGTGCAATGCAAGCCTCTCCAATCAGAAAACTTGTTCCATTTGCACAAGCAGCAAAAGATAAAGGAATCAAAGTATATCACTTAAACATCGGACAACCAGATATAAAAACTCCTAAAGGGTTTTTTGATGCTGTTAAAAACTTTGATAGCGAAGTCTTAGAATATGCTACATCAGAAGGTATTCCAGAATTATTAGAAGCACTTCAAAATTACTATAAAACTTATGATATGAATTTTGAAAAAGATGAGTTACTAGTAACTAATGGTGGTAGTGAGGCTTTACTTTTCACTATGATGGCAGTTTGTGACCCAGGAGATAATCTATTAGTTCCAGAACCATTCTATACTAACTACAATGGATTTGGTCAATCTGTAAACGTAGAAGTTAATGCTGTTACAACAAAGGCAGAAAACGGTTTCCACCTTCCATCTAAAGAAGAAATCTTGTCTAAAGTAGATGATAAAACTAAAGCTATAATTCTTTCTAATCCAGGAAACCCAACTGGTGCAATTTATACAAAAGAAGAACTTAATATCTTAGCTGAAATAGCTAAAGAAAAAGATTTATGGATAATAGCAGACGAAGTTTATAGAGAGTTTGTCTATGATGGACTTGAGTATACAAGCTGTGGTAACTTAGAGGGTGTACAGGATAGAGTTATAATAATAGACAGTGTTTCTAAGAGATACAGTGCTTGTGGTGCTAGAATTGGTTCTATCGCTTGTAAAAATAAAGGTCTTATCGCTCAAATACTTAAATTATGCCAAGGAAGACTTTGTGTTCCTACATTAGAGCAAATAGGAGCTGTTGAATTATATAAAACTCCTGTTTCTTACTTCAAAGAAGTTAATGAAGAATACAAAAAAAGAAGAGATGTATTATACAATGAATTAATGAAGGTTGAAGGTGTTATATGTAAAAAACCAACTGGTGCTTTCTATATAGTTGCTAAATTACCAGTTGAAAATGCAGAAGATTTCACAATCTGGATGTTAAAAGAATTCAACAAAGACAATGAAACAGTTATGGTTTGCCCTGCTGAAGGATTCTATGCTACTCCAGGTTTAGGACGTGATGAAATAAGATTAGCTTACATCCTAAATGAAAAAGACCTTCATAGGGCTGCTACATTATTAAAAGAAGGTTTAGAGCAATATGTAGCTTTACAAAAATAATTTTTTAAAATTAATTTATATAAATTTAACGATATAAAATATTCCCATTTCAACTAATATTTGAAATGGGAATATTTTTCCTATCTAAATTCTTCTTTATTCAATATATATTGAAGAGTATTTATCGCCTCTAGATATTTTCTTCTGTCTTCTTCTGTCAATTTAGAAAGCTTTTCTCCTAGACCATCACTCAACTTATCCATAAAATCAGATGCTATCTTGTCCCCTTCTTCAGTAATGTCAATTATATATTTTCTCCTATCAATTAAATCCCTTTTTCTTGTTACATACTTCTTATCGGTTAAATCATCAACCATACTAGTTAAACTGCCTTTTTCTATATTTAACTTAGAGCATAAATCAGTCATACTTATTACTCCATAATTTTTTATGAATACTAATGCTCTTAATTGTGTTTTATTTACATTATAGTCTGGTGCAAATTTTTTTAGGTCTTCTAAGTATAGGCTAGAATAAATCTTAGGAAATGTTTTTACTAGAAAACTTATGGTATCTTTTACTACATAGTTCATACAATCACCTCGGTTGTTTTAAATTTGTTAATTTATCTAAATAACTTTATTTCAGTTTACATTAAAAATATTGCAAGTACAATAGTTTTTACCGAATGTTTAAATTTAATTAGTAATCTTATCATTTTTCTTATTTTTATTTATATTATCCATATTAAATACTATTTATATAGCTATTTTATTGAATTCATGGTATAGTAAGTAAGGAAGAACTCTTCACAGCGGTGAAGAGCAGACGCTAGCCCATTAAAATGGCTATCTTATTTATATAAATAAGATAGCCGTTTTTAATTATATTTTATCTGTAGAATTTTATACTCTTAAATCCACATCTACTTTTCCTAAATCTTCTTTATAATCTTTTATAGCAGGTTCTACAACTTCATTTACAAACTCTACAACTTGTTCTGGAGCTCTACCTATAAAGTTTTTTGGGTCCATTATAGATAATATTTCTTCTTTGCTCATTTTAAATGAATCATCATTCATTATAAGCTCAATTAAGTTATTATCTTTACCTTCATGTTTTACTCTATAAGCAGCTTTCATAGAATACTCTCTTATTATTTCATGTAATTCCTGTCTATCTCCACCTCTTTTTACAGCTTCCATAAGTATTGTTTCTGTAGCCATAAAAGGAAGTTCTTCATTTACACGTTTATTTATCATATTTTCATATACTACTAAACCATCAGTTACATTTATACCTATTTCAAGTATAGCATCTGCTGCCATAAAAGCTTGAGGTATTGCCAATCTTTTATTAGCTGAGTCATCTAATGTTCTCTCTAACCATTGAGTAGCTTGTATCATTGCAGGGCTTATCGATTCAGAAATTATATACTTAGATAAAGATGCTATTCTCTCACTTCTCATAGGGTTTCTCTTATAAGCCATTGCTGATGAACCTATTTGATTTTTTTCAAATGGCTCTTCCAATTCTTTTAAACTTTGTAAAAGTCTTATATCATTAGTCATTTTATGCATACTTTGAGCTATTCCTGATAATATACTTATCACTTGATAATCTAACTTTCTAGTATATGTTTGACCACTTACTGCATAAGAAGAATTATATCCCATCTTTTTGCAAATTTTCTTATCTAACTCTTTTACTTTTTCGTGGTCTCCTTCAAATAAGCTTAAAAAGCTTGCTTGAGTACCAGTAGTACCTTTAACTCCTCTTAACTTCATATTGTCTATTCTATAGTTCAAATCTTCCAAATCAAGGATTAAATCTTGAGCCCATAAACAAGCTCTTTTCCCTACTGTTGTAAGTTGTGCAGCTTGAAAATGTGTAAATCCAAGAGCTGGCATATCCTTATACTTAAGTGCAAATTCTTTTAAATTGTTTATTAAATTTACAAGCTTTACTCTCAGAAGTTTTAAAGCTTCATTCATTTGTATAACATCTGTATTGTCTCCAACATATGCAGAGGTTGCTCCTAGATGTATTATTCCTTTGGCTTTTTCACATTGTAGACCATAAGCTTTTACATGAGACATTACATCATGTCTTACTTCTTTTTCTATTTTTCTAGCTTCATCAAAATTTATATTATCTATATTAGCTTTTAGCTCGTCTAATTGTTCTTCAGTTATATTTATTCCTAACTCATGCTCACCTTCTGCAAGAGCAACCCATAATCTTCTCCATGTAGAAAATTTAAATTGTGGAGAAAATATATAACTCATATCCTTGCTACAATATCTGTCTGTAAGTGGATTTGAGTAAGTAGTATATTTATTATCTATCATTATATTAGCACCTTCCTTAAATCTTTTGTCGTGTGATTACTGTGTACACATTAGTACATAAATAATTATATATAATTTTACGAACTATAACAAGACTTTTTTATTTTTTGTTCATATTTATGTATAGTGTTTTTTATTTATTAATATTTTTTATTTATATCTAAATTATCTTTTTCAATTAAATAGTCCACTATTTCGCTATCAACAAAATTTAATACATACTTATATCTAATTGCATAGTATTTATCACTCCAACCAAGTTGATTTTTTACATCACTCTCATCCGCCCCAAGTCTTAAGCTTATTGCCGCAAATGAATGTCTAAAGTCTCTTGCTGAATATTGAGAAAGCCCTGCTAAATCTAACGCTTTTTTAACTATAAGTCTGACATTTCTATCTGTTATAGAATTACTTTTTTGAGTTGTAAAAATAAAGTCATCACTAGGTATTATTACCTCTGGAAGTCCAGAATAATTCCTGTAGTCTTCTAAAAGTTTAAAAAAGTATGGATGTAATTTAACTACTCTCTCTTTTCTTCCCTTACCTAATCTTACATAAGAGTTATCGTTTTCATCTACCATAAGGTCTTTCCACTTTAAACTAACTAATTCATTTAATAAACACCCAGTAGTAACAAGACAGACTATTATTACTCTATCTCTTATATTTAATTTTGGTAAAATACCTATAAGTTTATTTATTTCTTGTATACTTAGGACATCATCTTTTGTTTTTATTCTTGTTACTGTTGGTTTTTCTACATATCTAAATGGATTTATATCTATGTACCCTTCTTTTTTTAAGAAATTATAAAAACTATGTAAATAACTATATATCTTTTCGCAAGTTGATTTCGCATATTTAGTCTGTATATAGTCTACAAAATTTTTACAATCTTCTTTTGTCGCATAAATCAATTCTTTCCCTTTTAAGAACTCTTTAAATAACATAACCTTTGATAAATAATCATGTTTTGTGTTTGGGTTTAATTTTGTAGAAAAAACATTAAAGGTTTCGTACTCATAATCATCTAGTATTTTTGTACTATACATAATAACTCCTTTCCTTTTCATAAAATAAAATGGTTATACTTTTACTATACCATATATTTCCCCTTCAAATATACCCCTTATTCAATAGATAGCTTATAACTTTATTTTGTTAAATTATGAAGGTTTTATGAAAATATCAATCTTCCATTGTGCACTACACAGTACTGTGGTATTATAAGTTAGTAAAAGGTGGCATTTTTTTGTTAATATCTGCATAGAATATGCTACTATAAATTTGTATTGGAGGTATTTTAGTTTGGAAACATTTAGTTTGCTTGAAGTTTTTAAGGCAGTCATTTTAGGCATAGTTCAGGGAATCACAGAATGGCTACCAGTAAGTAGTACAGGGCATATGATATTAATTAATGAGTTTATAAAATTGAATTTTTCAGATACATTTATAAGTACATTTTTGGTTGTAATTCAATTTGGTTCAATATTAGCTGTACTTGTTATATTTTTTAGAAAGTTAAACCCTTTTGATAGTTCAAAAAATATTAAACAGAAAAAAGAAACAGTTCGTTTATGGCTTAAGGTTATAATCGCAGTTATACCATCTGGAGTTATTGGAATACTGTTTGAAGATGACATAGACAGAGTATTCTTTAATTCAACAGTAGTTGCTATTGCTCTTATTGTATATGGTATAATAATGATAGGGCTTGAAAAGAGAAATAAAAGACCTAAGTATAAAGATTTTTCTCAAGTTACATATAAATTAGCTCTTTGTATAGGATTATTCCAATGTCTAGCTCTTATACCAGGTACATCTAGGTCTGGTTCAACTATAATAGGTGCAGTATTACTTGGTACTTCTAGATATGTAGCAGCAGAATTCTCATTCTTCTTGGCTATCCCTACAATGCTTGGAGCTAGTGCATTAAAACTTCTAAAAGCTGGATTTGGATTTACTGGCTTTGAGTGGCTTATTTTAGGAGTTGGTTCTGTAGTAGCTTTTATTGTTTCAATTATAGTTATTAAATTTTTTATGGACTATATCAAAAAACACGACTTCAAAGTGTTTGGTTATTATAGAATAGTCTTGGGTATAGTTGTCCTTGCTTATTTCTTTCTATTCTAATGTACTTTAATTTAATGACAAATGATAAGGAGAAAAGTTATGAGTGTTAAAAAAGAAATATTTGATTGGATTAAATCAATAGCTATGGCTATTGTACTTGCATTTGTAATCCTACAATTTATAAGACCTTCTATTGTCAGTGGAGAATCAATGTATCCCACTTTAGACGATAAAGACTATCTAATTTTAAATAAGATTTCATACAAGATTGGCAAACCTGAGAAAGGCGATATTGTCGTTTTTAAAACCAATTTAGTTGATGGAGATACAGGAAAGAAAAAAGACTTAATAAAAAGAGTTATAGCTACTGAAGGTGATAGTATAAAAATATCCAATTCTAAAGTATATGTAAATGGAAAATTATTAAGTGAACCATATATACACAACAATTATACTTCTGGAGATATAGATACAGTTGTTCCAAAGGGAAAGCTATTTGCAATGGGAGATAATAGGGAAAATAGCAATGATAGTAGATTCCCTGATGTAGGTATGGTTGATGAGGATGAAATTCTTGGTAAAGTTATGGTAAGATTATTACCTCTCGATAATATTGGAAAAGTAGAATAGAAAAATAAGAGACTGAATTAGTAAAGTTTATTTTACAAATCTCAGTCTCTTTTAATTTTCTTAAATTAAAAAAATATTCTTTTACTAAGAATCTTTTGATTCTGTGATAAGTCTTATTATATCGCTTGCTTCTTCATTAAAAGTTGTTACTATACTTAAATAATCTGTTGCTCTACTCATAGCTAAATATACCTTATTTAAATCTCCCACAAAATCATTTACCTGATAATCTTGCTCTGTATCATTTATAGTTTGATTATATAACATTTCTAATTCACATACTATTACTGCTTTATATTCTAAATTCTTTATTGCATATATATTTGCTATTGTAGTTCCTACCTTCTTACTTATATTTGTCAAGTTATCTTCTGCACATATATAAGGAATTTTTGCTTCTTCTAATGCCTTTTTCAGCATATATTGGAAATAAATAGTTTTTCCACTTTTTAATTTTTTCTTATTATAAGGATAGACTATAGCAACTTCAGAATAATAAAGACCTTTTTTACTTATTAAGTACTCAATTTCCCATATCACAGAACTTATTTGGTCATCAAGATCACTTACCTTTATTATATCAACATACTTATTACCACCTCTAAGTGCTTTAGTATAAAAGAAAGTATTAAACTTTGTCTTTGGTCTTAACTCATTGATATATGAGTTAGAATTATTTGAAAATTTATTTGTAAAATCTACAATCTCTTTGGCTTGTCTATAATTTTTACTTAAACTAATCTTATCATCAAATTCTATGCCATTATATAAGGTCTTAAATATATTCAATCTATTAGAGATGTTCAAGGAATTGCAAGAACATATATTGAATATAAACTTTGTTTTATATAAAAACTCTCTTATAAAATCTATTTCATACTCTAAAAAGCTTTCTGCTTCATCGATAAAAATAGCCTTGAACATATTTTTATTTTTTATAATGTTCTGTGCTTGTTTCACAAGATTATTAAATGTTTTTTCATAATCATTTTTTAACATGTTATAGTCTATAATTAAGTTAAACTTTTTAGCCAGTTTAAATATAAAGGAACTAAATGTATGGACTTCTAAATTGTTATTATCTTTGTATAATAACTCTATTCTTTCTCTAAGTTCATTACACAATTGTTTTGTATGTGTAAATATGATTAATTTATGATGTGGATATACTTTTGCTAGTTTTATAGCTCTAGAAAGCATAATTGCTGTTTTGCCTATACCAGAACCACCTTCAATAAGTGTATTCCCATATTTAATAGAAATAGCATCTTTAATTTGAACTTCTTCCATCATAGTTGCTGTATACTTATAGTCATCATTATAGAAGGAAATTTTTTTAAATTTCTCATTTAGATGAAGTTTATCATTTATTATATAGTACTCTGAACATATATCTAATAAAAATAAATTTAAGTTTATTTCATCATTTTTCTCACTAAGATATTCATCCAGAGAACCTTTATTCATTATATCTTGAAGCTTAGTTTTATCTATTATATTGTTATTAACAAATTTTCCAAACTCATATGCTTCTTCAACTTCAACATATGGCATAATGTAAACGTAATTATAGCTTATATTTCTATTCTTTTGTCCCATTTTTAGTTTCAAAAGTTCATATTCCTCATTCATAACTTCAAGTAACTCTTCTTCCAAAATAAAATATATATCTTCTGTTGTATCCATAAATTTTATAAATAAAATTCTTCCATCTTTAACATACAACAAATCAGTATTTATTCCTTTAAAAGGAGTAACTTTTGGCACTACTTTAACGTCCTCATTGATATTCTCGTAAAATATTTTCTCGAATTCCTTCAATTTTAGGGCGTCTAACTGAGAGTTTATATTTATGTATTGGCTCACTTACATTACCTCCTTCTGTTATACTTAATTATACCATTTTGAACTATATTTTTATATATACTTTTTATATGCAAATTTAGTAAATAAATTCAAAATAAACACAAATAAATACAAAACTATTAAAAAATTTGCAATAAGTATAGATATTTATATTAAGACCTTGCCTTTCATCCCCACATCTAAAGAAAGTGGCTTTTCGGCAATTTTATTGTAAAGCCTTTAAAATAATCAATCTTATTGTATATAAGCAAGAAAATTTATTATTAAAAATTTAAAAACCTGCTAAAAATAATCTATTTTTATTAGCAGGTTTTATTTATAATTCTCATATCTTAATACTGTTATATTAAATTTTATATTTTACTGTACTATCACTTTTTATTTTCTGATAAAGAATTAAGACTTGATATATCTGTATAAATTGCATAAAAAATAGGATAACGATTTTGATATAATTCATTTACAAACTTCCCTTGCATTCTTACAGGGAAAATATGTCCATCTGTGTGACAGAAGCGAAAAACCACTTCAAAGGTTTCTCTCTTAGGAATTGCTTCTCTCAATGTATCAAGTACTATCTGTAAGTCATCTTGTAATACTGGCGACAAAATATCAAACTCTGTAGACGAAACAGCTTGAGATGAATATCCAGTAAATTCAAGCATCTTTTGGTTAAAATAAAGTAATTTCAAATTTTCCATACAAGCAAATTTGACAATACCATCAGTGGCCATTTCTAACAATGCTTTTATATCTCTAGGGTCTATACGAAATGACATACTATCAATAGAATCCTCAGAAAATACATGATAAGAATTTTTCCCATGGCTTTTTGCATAATAAAGTGCTTGGTCTGCTTTCTCATATAACTCAGAATATACATATCCATGTTCAGGATACATTGCTACACCAATACTACATGCAATAGAAAACTCTGCTTGTTCAGTAAATTTTTTCTGATTAATTTTAGAACAAAAACGCTCTAATTTCTCCACAAGTACATAGTTATTACTATTAAAGTTTTTTATCAATACTACAAACTCATCTCCTCCAATACGCCCAATAATATCATCCTCACGAAATTGAGATTTTAATTCTAAGGCAAATTCACTTATGACAAAATCTCCAAATGCATGACCATATTTATCATTTACATTTTTAAAATCATCAATATCGAATATTAAAAAAACATGTTCTAAGTCTTGATTATTTTTATTTTTTAAAAATGAACTAATAAATTCCTCCGTCACACCTTTATTGTAAAGACCAGTAAGAGAATCACGTTGTGAACGTTCAAGAAGTACTAATTCTCTGTTTTTTTCTTCATCTATATTTTCACGATAAGATATCATACGAACAGATTCATCTGATGTCCAAAAGAAAATTCGTGCATTAATTCTCATCCAGTGATAATTTTCTTCACTATTCTTAATTAAAAAGTCATAACTTATATTATTGATTCCACTATCATAACACTTAAGCACATTTTCAGGAAGGAATGTATCTAAATAACCCTGTGCATACTCTTCTTTGATTTGTTTTGTAGCAATAATATGTAATGCTTCATCATATGGTGTATTAAGTCCTAACCCAAACTCATGAAAATATCTATTTTCATCTTCACAACCAGCTCTATTATTAGTGACATCAATTTCAAAAATATTCTCGTAAAGTTCTTCAGTAGATTGACTCAACAACTTTTGATATTCTAATTTCTGAGAAACACTAAGCTTCATTATTTGGTTTTTATACTTCTTAAGTACACGCGTAATTGTAAAAAGCACAAATATTATAATTAAAATTATGACTGCAATTCCTTTAAAAAATTGTATATGAAGTTGCTTACTCATTATAGTCAAATCATTTTCTAGCACAAGATGCCATTTTAAACTAGGTATATACTGACATACAACGTAACTTTTTGATTTTTTAGATGAATGCCAAAAACTCTTTTGTTCCTTTTTATTATCTAATATTAATTGTTTTGAATCAGATAAGTCACCACTAGAATTTTCAAAGAAATTTATATTTTCATGACCAGTTTTATTCGATGCTAATTGTACAAATCCTTTGTCATCAATTAAGCGTGCTACAACATCAAATTTATCATCATATTCTTTAAGCAACGTTTGTAATGAATTCACCTTTAGTCCAACGCCTATAATTCCCATAGTTGCTCCATTATCCTCTTTTATCTTACAATTTACAAATACTGTAATACTATTGTTACTTGCTTCATCATTATCAACATTTAATGAGTATTCATCATCATTCTTTAAGAAATTATAATACCATTGATTCTCTGAATTATTATCACTAAGATTTCTATCAAGTCCATTAAAATGATAATAGTTATTTGTTTTGCTTGATACTAAAAAAACGGAATCATATGAGTATTTATTTCTATATACATTCAGATAATCTTGCAATTTATAAATAAATTCTTCATCACTTATATGTTCTTGCTCACCATCTAAAAAGTTTTTTAACAAACTATCATTTGCCATGGTAAGAGATACATTTATAGGTTCTGAAAGGAGTTTATCTATCTGATAATAAATACCTTCAGCAGCTAATGTAGATACATGTTCAATATCATTTTTAAAAATATTAGTATTAGATTGGTATCCAATTACAGAAGTAGCTATAAAACCAAGAGTAATAATAATACAAACAATAACGTTTGTATGTAAAAGTGTATTTTTTTCCATAGTATGCCCTCTCTTTAACCCTCACTTTGGCTTCATCGTATTTTCACCCTCTTTAAATATAATCATTTCAAGCAGTAATATATTATTTTACAATTTCATTATATCAAACAAACTTGAATAATTATATAAACAATGCATATATAAGTCCTTATTTCATTAATCTTTTGTAAGTAGCACTTTTATCACTTAGATTATTTCCACATTATGTAAAATTAAATTTAAACAATTTAAAAGCCACAAGATAGATTATCGTATCTTGTGGCAAATTTAAATTTCTAAAAATATTTTCTTATTATTTAGATATTATTTTTTTTACTTCGCATATTCTATAGCTCTTGTTTCTCTTATTATACTTACTTTTATTTGTCCAGGATACTCAAGTTCATCCTCTATTTTCTTAGTCATGTCTCTAGCCAATAGGTGTATTTCTTCATCATTTATAGCTTCTGGTTTTACCATTATTCTTATTTCTCTACCGGCTTGTATAGCAAATGATTTCTCTACACCTTCATATGAATTAGCTATTTCCTCTAGTTTTTCAAGTCTCTTAATATATGCTTCTAAAGTTTCTCTTCTAGCACCAGGTCTAGCAGCTGATATTGCATCTGCTGCTGTAACTAATACAGCTTCTACTGTTTGAGGTTCGTAATCTCCATGATGAGTACTCATGGCATGTATAACTTCTTTAGATTCCTTATAACGTCTAAGTAAATCCATACCTATTTCAACATGTGTACCTTCCATTTCATGGTCTACAGCCTTACCTATATCATGTAATAAACCTGCTCTTTTAGCCAATCTAATATCTGCTCCTATTTCAGCAGCCATTATACCAGCTATATGAGCAACTTCTATAGAGTGTTTAAGAACATTTTGTCCATAACTAGTTCTATAGTTAAGTCTACCTAATAATCTTATTAATTCTGGATGAATTCCATGTACACTAGTTTCAAATGCAGCTTGCTCACCATATTCTTTTATAATATTGTCAACTTCTTTTCTTGCCTTTTCAACCATTTCTTCAATTCTAGCTGGATGTATTCTTCCATCTGCTATTAATTTTTCTAGAGCAATTCTTGCAATTTCTCTTCTTATTGGATCAAATCCTGATAAAATTACGGCTTCTGGAGTGTCGTCTATTATAAGGTCTATACCTGTTAAGGTTTCTAAAGTCCTTATATTTCTACCTTCCCTACCTATTATTCTACCTTTCATTTCATCATTAGGTAAGCTTACTACTGTGACAGTAGTTTCGGCTACGTGATCTGCTGCACATTTTTGAATTGCATATCCTATAATTTCTCTTGATTTCTTATCAGCTTCTTCTTTAGCTTGACTTTCTATCTCTTTTATCATTATAGACATTTCACGTCTTACATCTCTCTCTGCATTTGTTAAGATGATTTCTTTAGCCTTATCAGAAGTAATTCCTGATATACTTTCTAATTTTTCCAATTGTTGCGTTTTTATTACTTCAACTTCTTCTTCTTTCTTTTCAACTACCTTTAATTTTTCACTTAGGTTTACTTCTTTAGATTCTAAATTTTGTAATTTTCTATCTAAGACTTCCTCTTTTTGTACTACTCTTTTTTCATACTTTTGTACTTCTGTTCTTCTTTCTCTGTTTTCTCTTTCAGCTTCTGTTCTCCACTTATGGATCTCTTCTTTAGCCTCTAGCAATTTTTCTTTTTGTACTGTTTCTGAGTCGTGGTGTGCTTTATCTATTATTTCTTTGGCCAAGTTTTCAGCTTGTCCAATTTTTGCTTCAGATATATTTTTTCTAACAAAATATCCAGCTATAATACCAACAGCTGCACCTATTACAATCATTACTACACTATCTATGACATCCACCTCCTTCGTTAATAATCCCAAAATGTCATCACTATGATTAAAAAATATTCCTAATAATTAAAATTAAATTTAGATATTTTATCCTCACTTAATTTTATAATTTTTTCAACATTGTGTCAAGCTAATAGGGAGCGTGGCATGTCTTTAATTACTAGTTATTTTTTTGTATTTTTATTTATTCTTCTACAATTTCTTTTGCTACTGAAGTACCTGATTCTTCACGTTCTTCATTTAAATTGTAAAATGCTCTTACTTTCTCGTCTATTTCATTAGTTAAATCTAAATTATCTTCCAGGAATTTTTTTACATTTTCTCTTCCTTGCCCAAGTTTAGTATCATTGTAACTATACCATGAACCTGATTTTTTAACTATATCTACATCAGCAGCTATATCTAAAAGGTCTCCAATTTTTGAAATACCCTCTCCATACATTATATCAAATTCAGCTTGCTTAAATGGTGGTGCTACTTTGTTTTTAACAACTTTGACTCTTGTTCTACTTCCTATAACTTTATCACCTTGTTTTATTGTATCTATTTTTCTAACATCCAATCTAACTGATGAATAAAACTTTAGTGCACGTCCTCCTGTAGTAGTTTCTGGATTTCCAAACATTATTCCTACTTTCTCTCTTAACTGGTTTATAAATATAGCAACACAATTTGATTTTTTAATTGAACCAGTTAATTTTCTAAGTGCTTGAGACATAAGTCTAGCTTGTAAACCTACATGAGAATCACCCATATCTCCATCTATTTCAGCTTTTGGAACTAATGCTGCTACTGAGTCTATTACTATTATATCTATCGCTCCACTTCTTATTAATGCCTCTGCTATTTCTAAAGCTTGCTCACCTGTATCTGGTTGAGATATTATTAGGTTATCAACATCCACACCCAACGCTTTTGCGTATACTGGGTCAAGTGCATGTTCTGCATCTATAAATGCAGCTATTCCTCCTTCTTTTTGAGCTGATGCTACACAACTAAGCGCAACAGTAGTCTTACCAGAAGATTCTGGACCATATACTTCAACTATTCTCCCTCTAGGTAGCCCCCCTATACCAATTGCTATATCTAAACCAATTGCTCCTGTTGATATAACATCTATAGACATAGACGTTGCTTCTCCTAATTTCATTACTGAACCTTTACCAAAATCTTTTTCAATTTTACCTAAAGCTTCATTCAACGCTTTTAATTTTTCTTGATCTACACTCATCTCTATACC
>NZ_JAGWCX010000073.1:0-19887 GCF_020657775.1 Clostridioides sp. ZZV14-6345
AATATTATATTTATATATATAAATATAATATTCTTATTTTATTAGTTATATAAGTATATCTTATTTACTATAAAACTATCTTGAAAAAAATTAATCTTAATTGTATAATATTACTTTAAGTGAAAAAGTATTAACATTTTTTATAAGATGTTTTACTAAAAAAATATATATAAATATACTGTTATCAATAAGAAATTTAATTTAGTGAGGTGTTAATATGAAAGTAGGATTTGACCACAAAAAATATTTAGAAGAGCAGTCTAAATATATCTTAGAAAGAGTAAATAATTTTGACAAGCTTTATCTAGAGTTTGGAGGAAAATTGATGGGAGACCTTCATGCAAAAAGAGTACTTCCAGGATTTGATGAAAATGCAAAGATAAAAGTTTTACAACATATGAAAGAAAAAGTTGAAGTTGTAATTTGTGTCTATGCAGGAGATATAGAAAGAAATAAAATAAGAGGAGACTTTGGTATAACTTATGATATGGAAGTCTTAAGATTAATAGATGATTTAAGAGGTTACGAACTAGATGTAAATAGTGTAGTAATTACTAGGTTTGAAGGACAACCTGCCACAACTGTATTCATAAATAAGTTAGAGCGTAGAGGCATTAAAGTTTATAAACATTATCCAACAAAGGGATATCCATCAGATGTTGAGACTATAGTTAGTGATGAAGGCTATGGAGCAAATGAGTATATAGAAACTACAAAACCAATAGTAGTAGTAACAGCACCAGGACCTAATAGTGGAAAACTTGGTACTTGTTTAAGTCAGCTATATCATGAAAATAAAAGAGGTAATGTAGTTGGATATTCTAAATTTGAGACATTCCCAGTTTGGAATGTACCTTTAAAACATCCTTTAAATATAGCTTATGAGGCAGCTACAGTTGATTTAAAAGATGTAAATATGATAGATTCATTCCATCTTGAAACTTATGGTGAAATGTCAGTAAACTATAATAGAGATTTAGAATTATTCCCAGTACTTAAAAAAATAATAGAAAAGATAACTGGAAAAGAATCAATTTTCCAATCTCCAACAGATATGGGTGTTAATAGAGTTGGGTTTGGAATAATAGATGATGAAGTAATAAGAGAAGCTTCTATAGAAGAAATAATAAGAAGATACTTTAAAACTGCTTGTGAGTATAAAAAAGGACAAGTTGATAAAGGTGCTTATGATAGAATGAAAATGATTATGGAAGAACTTAACTTAAAGCCGGAAGATAGAAATGTTGTATTACCTGCTAGAAATTACAGTAATAAACTAAAAGAAAGTGCGGATAAGAATGATACTTGTCCAGTAGTTGCATTAGAATTGGAAGATGGGACAATATTAACTGGTAAGGGTTCTGACTTAATGAATGGAACAGCAGCTGCTGTATTAAATGCAATTAAATACTTAGCTAATATATCTGATGATATGCATTTAATATCACCTGTAATATTAGAACCTATTATAAATCTAAAAACAAAAACTTTAGCTAGTAGAAATGTTTCACTTAGTTGTCAAGAGGTGTTAACTGCACTTAGCATTTGTGCTGTAACTAATCCAACTGCACAATTTGCTATGGAAAAGTTAACATTATTAAAAGGGTGTCAAGCTCATTCTACTACTATATTAAATAGAGATGATGAACAAACATTTAGAAAACTTGGTATAGATGTAACTTGTGACCCAGAGTATCCTTCACAAAATCTTTACTATAGTTAAAATTATATAAAAAAAATATGGGCTGTTTTAAAGTAATAGTCTGAGCAGTCCATTACAATTATAGTAAAATCAGTAGGCTGTCTTGTATAAGGCAGTCTTTTGTTTTTAAAACATCCCATTTAAATTAAATATATATACTGTTATCCATAAGGAATTTTAAATTTAGTTCCTTGGAATACTTATTGTAAAGCTTTTATATAGTTTTTGCAAGTGTTTTTAAGTATTTTTTATAAATTATATTGAAGTTAATTGATTATATACATGTTTATGTGTGGAAAATGTTAATATATAAAGAAAGTGATGAAAAAATAACATAAAGAAACATAAGTTTGGTATAATTAAAAGGGAATAAAACAGTAATCTAAATAAACTCAATCTATTTTTACTTTAAAAGGTGATAAGAATGGAACTTCATAGAAAAATAATTCATATAGATATGGATGCTTTTTATGCATCTATAGAACAAAGAGATAATAAAAAACTAAAAGGAAGACCTGTTATTGTTGGTGGAAATCCACAAAGCAGAGGTGTGGTTGCAACATGCTCTTATGAAGCTAGAAAATTTGGTATCCATTCAGCTATGCCATCAGCTGTAGCTTATAATAGATGCCCATATGCAGTTTTTGTAAGACCTAGATTTGATGTATACAAGAGTGTGTCAGAGCAAATAAGAGAGATATTTTATAGATACACAGATTTAGTTGAGCCGTTGTCTTTAGATGAAGCTTACTTAGATGTAACGAAAAATAAAAAAAATATTGATTCATCAATTGAGATAGCAAAGCAAATAAAAAGAGATATACTTAGAGAAGTTGGTCTTACTTCTTCAGCTGGTGTGTCATATAATAAATTTCTTGCTAAGATTGCATCAGATTTAAAAAAACCTAATGGCTTAACTGTAATAACCGAAAAAAATGCCCAAGACTTTTTAGATAAATTACCTGTGAATAAATTTTTTGGAGTTGGAAAAGTCACCTCAAACACTCTTAAAAATTTAGGTATAAAAACAGGATATGATTTAAGGTGTTTAAATTTATTTGAACTTGAAAATATATTCAAAAAAAGAGGTTACGAATTATATAAATTCGCAAGAGGTATAGATGATAGACCAGTAGAGCCAAATAGAGTTAGAAAGTCTATTGGAGCAGAGACTACGTTAAGTCATAATTTAGATATTGATGAAGAAGAAACACGCAATATTCTTGATGAACTTTGCGAAGAAGTATGTCATAGATTAAAAAACTCTGAGAAGTTTGGAAAGACATTAACATTAAAAATTAAATATGAGGATTTTACAAAAATAACCAGAAGCCTTAGTCTAGAGCATTATATTGACGAATACAACGATATAAGAAGTGGTGTAGATAATTTATTGAGAAATGTTGAGATGAATGGAAAACAAATCAGGCTATTAGGAGTTACAATGTCAAATTTAAGCGACAAAAAAGAAACTTACAAAGATATTACTTTATTTGAGTACATGGAGAGTATTCAACTATGAGTTTTGTTTAAATAAATTGGCACTAGTTTTAATAATAATTAAGGCTAGTGTTATTTTATGAATATTTTTATACTTTTTTTTTGACATTATATATTATATACTATATAAGTACTTTATATTTGTAGCAATATTCAGATATATAGTGACCTAAAAGTCGTACTTTGTTTACATAAATAAAATAGTATGATATAATTATAAAAACAACTTATCGTGTTGACAAAGGTTGCTTGTTGAAAAAGGGGATGATAAATTATGATAGAGATAAAAAATGTAACCAAGAAGATAGGAAATAATGTGATATTAGATGATATTTCTCTAGTCGTAGAAACAGGAACATTGGTGGTTCTGATTGGTTCAAGTGGTTGTGGTAAAACTACTACTTTGAAGCTTATAAACAAATTAATAAAACCTACGTCTGGTGAAATATATATTAATGGCAAACCAATTTCTCAGGAAAATGAAATAGAGCTTAGAAGAACAATAGGATATGTTATACAGAACACAGGCCTATTTCCTCACCTTACAATAAAAGAAAATATAGAGTTAATTCCACGCCTGAAAAAGGAAAAATCCGTTGAAGAAATTGAGAAAAGAACATTGCAACTACTTGAGATGGTAGGTCTTAGTAGTGATGAATTTTTAAACAAGTATCCTTCAGAACTTAGTGGTGGACAACAACAAAGAATCGGTGTTGCAAGAGCCATTGCTACTGATGCTGAAATAATATTGATGGATGAGCCTTTTAGTGCTTTAGACCCAATAACAAGAACATCTTTACAAGAACAATTATTTTCTCTTCAAGATGAATTGAAAAAAACTATAATATTTGTAACTCATGATATGGACGAGGCTTTAAAGATAGCTGATAAAATCTGTATTATGAAAGATGGAAAAATAGCGCAATATGATACTCCAGAAAATATACTTAGAAATCCTGCTAATGATTTCGTAAAAGATTTTATTGGAGAAGATAGAGTTTGGGATAATCCAGAATATATAAAAGCAAGAGATATTATGATAAAAAATCCTATTGCTGTCAATTCAACGAGAACTGTAACTCAAGGGATAGAAATTATGAGAACAAGTAAGGTTGACAGTTTGTTAATCATAGATAGAGCTAAGACATTAAATGGTATTGTTACTGTAAAGGATATGAAAGACATTGATGATAAATCAATATTACTTGCTGATATTATGTCAAGAGAGCCTTTACATGTAAATGAAGAAGACAACTTAGTTGAGATACTGAATGTAATGAACCGTAATTCAGTTGGATATATTCCAGTTGTTTCTAATGAGAATAAACTTGTGGGGCTAATTACTAGAAGTAGTTTACTTTCAGTTTTAAGTGAACAATTCTTAGAAATGGAGGTGAGTGTCCTTGGATAATTTTTTTAACTTTATACTATTACAAAAGGATAAGATTATAGAGCTTTTAATACAACATATGAGTTTAACTGTTACATCTATTTTGATAGCTATAATAGTTGGTGTTCCTCTTGGGATAATTATTTCAAGAATCGCGTCTCTTAGAAAAATTATACTTGGATTTGTAAACTTAGTCCAAGCAGTTCCATCTATGGCACTTTTGGGTCTTCTTGTACCAATACTTGGGATAGGAAGTAAACCAGCAATATTTATGGTAGTAGTTTATTCATTATTACCAATTGTAAAAAATACGTATATAGGTATAACGAGTATTGACCCAGTAGTATTGGAATCGGCTAAAGGGATTGGTCTTACAAGAAACCAAACTTTATTTAAAATACAATTTCCTTTAGCACTTCCCATAATAATGGGTGGGGTTAGAATATCTGCAGTTACAGCTGTTGGTTTGATGACTCTTGCAGCATTTATAGGTGCTGGTGGTTTAGGATATTTAGTATTTTCAGGTGTTCAAACTGTAAATAATAATATGATTTTAGCAGGAGCAATTCCATCATGTATAATTGCATTACTAGTTGATTATTTATTTAGTAAGATTGAAGTTGCAGTTACTCCAAAAGGTTTAAATCCAAAAGCACCAAAGAAAAATTATATAGCACTTAAAGTAGTATCTGTTGTAGTAGTTGTTTCAATGTTGTTTGTTGTTTTTAGCTCAAGTTTTTCAAGCAAAAAAGATACAATAACTATTGGTTCTAAAGATTATACAGAACAACTTGTACTTGGTAATGTTTATGCTGAATTGATAGAAAAAAATACGAATCTAAAGGTTAATAAGAATTTAAATCTAGGTGGTTCATCTGTTGCATTTAATGCAATTAAATCTGGTGAACTAGACATGTATGTAGACTATACAGGTACACTTTTGGTAAATGTAATGAAACATACTCCAATTAAAGATGCTGATGAAGCATATAATGTTGTAAAAGATACTATGGAAAAAGAAAATCAGTTAACTCTACTTGACCCTCTTGGATTTAATAATACTTACACATTAGCCATGATGCCTGAAACTGCTGAAAAGTATGGAATAAATACTATTTCTGACTTGACTAAATACAGCAAAGACTTTACTTGCTCACCAACTTTAGAGTTTGAAAATAGAGAAGATGGTCTTATAGGACTTTCTAGAGATTATAATTTAAAATTCAAAAATGTAAAAGCAATGAATGGAAGTTTAAGATATACAGCTTTAGATAATAATGAATCTCAGGTAATAGATGCATTCTTAACTGATGGTCTTATTAAAAAATTCAATCTTAAGATACTAGAAGATGATAAAAACTTCTTTGCACCCTATTATGCAGCTCCATTAGTGAGAGAAGATACTTTAAAGAAATATCCTGAGTTGGAAAAAGTAATGAATATGCTTTCAGGAAAAGTAAATGAAGAGACTATGAGAGAACTTAACTATCAAGTTGATGAACTTGGTAAATCACCAGAAGATGTTGCTCATTCATTCTTAGTTAAAGAAGGCTTAATATAAAAAATTAATAGTTTATATCAAAAACTTAAGTGGGTGTCTCGAAATGAATTTTTAATTCATGAGGCACTCTTTTTGTGTGAAATCAAATATATTTTTATCATTTCAACAATGAAAAAGAGGCTTATCTCTATTTTGAGACAGCTTCTTATTTTTATGTATACCAAAACTATACCTAAGCTTTTTATTTATAATTAAGTTTCAAATTGAATGAACAAGTACAACCAATTTTGAATATAAATATAGTAAATGTGCTTATATACAATTTTCTTGTCTAGTTGATTGACATTGATACATAGTATTTTTCTAATTAAATCGAAAGGAGGAGTAAATTGTTATGGATAACTATAAGAAAGTGAAGCAAGTATTATGGATAATTTTATTTGCTAATTTTTTAGTAGCATTATTAAAGATTATTATTGGCAACCAAATCAAAAGTTATAGTATGACAGCAGATGGATTTCATTCTCTGTCAGATGGAGCATCAAATATAGTGGGTCTCATAGGTATTTTCTTTGCATCTAAGCCAAAAGACAAAAATCATCCTTATGGACACAAAAAATTTGAAATTATAACCAGTTTATTTATCAGTGGTATGTTGTTTGTTATAGCAATTAAGATAATTCTTAGTGCAGTATTAAGGATAACTAATCCGATTGCACCTTCTATAACAATAGAAAGTTTAATTGCTCTAATCATTACACTTTTTATAAATATTTTTGTATGTATGTATGAATATAGAGTTGGTACTAAATTGAATAGTTATGTTTTGATTTCAGATTCCCTGCATACAAGAAGTGATATATTTGTGTCTCTAGGAGTATTAATTACTTTAGTTGGTGTCAAGTTAGGATTTCCAGTAATAATAGAATCTATAGTTCCTATTATTATTTCTGCAGTTATAATTTATTCAGCATATGGAATATTTAGGCCATCTATTGGAATTTTGGTCGATAGAGTAGCTGTAGATGAGGACTATATAAGAGAAATTGTGTTTGAATTTAATGAAGTAAGGGATGTTCACAATATCAGAAGTAGAGGTAGCAAAAGTTCTATTTACATTGATATGCATGTAATGGTAGACCCATTTATAAGTGTAGAACAGTCTCATGATTTAACACACAAAATTGAGAAACAAATACAAGAAGAGATTAATGAAAATGCTCAAGTAATAGTCCATATTGAACCTTTTTATAGTTTTTAATTTAACTATAAAGTGTTAATTGTAAAAAAATATAATTTATAAAAAAAATATTATACCATAAATAATTTATAAAAAATATTTATGGTATAATATTTTTTATAAAGAAATTAAGTCTTAATATATCTAAGGAGGAATTTATAATGAGATACGTTGAATATGGAAAGACTGGGAAAATGATTTCAGTAGTTGGTTATGGAGGATTAAGGTTTGATTTAGACAAAAGTAATCAAGAAAATGCCGATTTAGTTAAATATGCATATGAAAAAGGTATTAATTATTTTGATACAGCTCCAGGGTATTGTGATGACAGAAGTGAAGATATATTCGGACTAGCCTTTAGACAAATGATAAAGGAAGGTAAAACCGATTTCTATGTATCAACTAAAGAAAAGCCAAAAGTATGTGATAAATCAGAAAAAGCTATAGCTGCTGTAAAAAAATCAATAGAGCGATTAGGCGTATCTAAAATAAATTTTTATCATGTATGGAATATTAGAAGAATGGAGCATTACGAGCTAGCAATGAGACCAGGAGGTCAATATGAAGGATTATTAAAATGTAAAGAAGAAGGATTGATAGACCATATAGTATTCTCATCTCACCAACCAGGAGATGAAGTTATAGATATTTTAGGTGAAAATAAGTTTGAAGGTGTAACTATGGGAATTAATATATTAAACTTTCCATATAGACTAAAAGGTGCTAAGTATGCTGTTGATAATGGATATGGTGTTGTAGCTATGAATCCATTAAGTGGTGGAACTATTCCAAAATATAATAATAAATACTTATAAATAAGTATAAATAGATGTTAAAACGTGTAGTTTTAGCGATATTTAAAAGAAATTATTATAAATTAACTGACTGACATTTAACTGACAAAACCCATTTTTTTAGGTTCAACTGACATTTAACTGACAGCCAGTAATCATTTATTTGAATAATATTTTACTTAAATTATCAGATGCTTTTTTGTCCATTTCTTCTAAAACATGAGAGTATCTGTTCATAGTTATTTGTATATCTGTATGACCTAACCTTTCTGAAACAACCTTCATGTTAGTACCTCCTAACAAAAGCAAACTTGCATTTGTATGTCTTAAATCATGCATCCTAATATTTCTTAAATTATTTTTTTTAATAAATCTATGAAAAGATTTTCTTAATGTAGATGGTAAAAATGGATTATAATCTTTGTTTAAACAAACTAAATTATTTTCATTTTTAAGTACACCTTGTAATTTTAATTTATTTTGTCTTAATTTTTCAATCTTTAGTTTTTCTATTAGTTCATCAGGAGCTGACAATGTTCTTCTTGATTTTGCTGTTTTAGGTTCTTTAAATTCTATTTTATTATTAGCGTATATAAGTGTTTGACTTACACTTACAGAGCAGATATTTAAATCAACGTCAGTCCATCTAAGCCCAGTAGCTTCTCCTAGTCGCAAACCTAATATCAGCATTAGTAAAATAGGTATTTCTATGTTACTATTATTTAGTTTTTCTATCAACAATAAAGCTTCTTCTCTATTATATATTTCAATCTTAGAAGAATTTTCTTTATGAGGAAGTTTTACAAAATCACATGGATTTTCATTTATTTCTCTTAATCTGTGTGCTTCTTTCAGAACAGAACTTATAAAACGATACCTTATCTTTGAGCTACTAAAAGTACAATTATTAAAAGTTGTATTTATAAAAGTTTGAATTAAAACAGGATTTATATCTATAAGTTTTGTATCTTTAAAAAAAGGTTCTATATAATTCTTAACCCAAGATTTCCTATTTATAACTGTATAAGGAGACCAATTTTTTTCATTTGTCATTATGTACTTATAGCATCTCTCTACAAGAGTTGTTTTATTTGGAGCTATAAACTTATTATTGTTTATAGTAGACTTTATTTCAATTAAATGTTTTTCAGCATCCTTTTTCCTTTCATAACTTCCATAACTTTTTTGTTTCTTTTTGCCAGTTTCTTCTTCCATATATTCCACATATACATGAAATTTTTCCCCTCTTTTTCTTATAAAAGCTGATTTGATATTCATATATGTACGCTCCCTTTATAAGTTTATATGTTTTATATAAAAGAGCAGTTAAACTGCTCTAATTATATCTAATGAATGTTAAGATGATTTTTTAAAGCTTCTTGAAGTATTTGAGAAAAATTAATCTTATGTTTCTCAGCTTCTCTATTAAGCCATTGAGGAATAGTAAGTGTCTTTTTAACAGAGTAATTTTCTATAGCTTTTCTGTGAATTGGCATATATATCTCTATTAAAGTTGGTATTTGATTTTTCTCTAAATTTAAGTTATCTATAGTAGTTGCATTTGGAATTATGTCATCATCTTCTTCCATCCCATACAGATGTAATCCTAGAGCTTCTTTTGCCATTTTTAAGGCTTCTTCTGTTGTATCTCCACATGTAAGACAGCCTGGTAAATCAGGAAATTCTACAGAGATACCATCCTCATCATAGCTTAGTATAGCAGGATATACATATATATCTTTTTTCATTATATCAACTCCTTAAAGTTTTTGTAAGGAGAGAGGGATTAACTAATATTAATCCCTGCTTGTTTAAAAATACTTTTCACAGTTCTAAGAGGTAAATCCTTATTTGGATGAGGAACAGTAACTTTACCTTTTTTAGTAGGATGTTTAAATTGATGGTGGTCACCAACACAATTTACTTCATACCAACCATCTGAACTAAGTATTTTTAAAATTTCTCTTGAAGAATAAGATTTCATACTCCCTCCTTACAATTATATTATAACACGTATTTATATACGTGTCAATTATAAAGCAATAAATATTTTAAAGAAGGAAAAGAAAATTTAATGTAGAATTATTAAGATGTATAGTATTTTATATATAAAAGGGGGAGATATTGTGAAATTAAAGAAATTATTATCACTAGGGTTAGCCGTGTCAATGTTTATTGCTGGTTTTCCTATATCAGCTAATGCACTTGAAACAATTTACACTATTCAAGGAAAAGATAAATACGAAACTGCTGGTATCATAGCTGACAAACAAAGTTATACTACTGCAATACTTATAAATGCAGATAGTACAATGGCTGATGGGCTAAGTGCGAGTGGGCTTGCAGGAGCGACAAATGCACCAATTCTTTTAACTAAGAAAAATAATATACCTAATGCAACTCTTAAAAGAGTAGAAAAAGCTAAAAAGGTGTACATAATAGGTGGAGAAAGTTCTATTGATAAATCAACTGAAAATGTTTTAAAAAATAAGAATATAGAAGTTAAAAGACTTCAAGGTAGCGATAGAATAAAAACAAGTTATAATGTAGCAAAAGAAATAAATTCTATTAATAAAGTAAATAAAGTTATATTAACTAATGCTTTTAAAGGCGAGCCTGATGCAATGAGTGTTGCATGTGTAGCTGTTAGAGATAAAACCCCTATAGTATTAACTGATGGGAATAGTGTACCATTTAATACTACTGGAATAGAAAGTTATGTAATAGGTGGTGCCTTATCAATGAGTGATAGTTTAGTAACTGGCACTAATTCAATTAGATTGGGTGGTATAGATAGATATGATACTAATAAAAAAATAATAAATAAGTTCTATAGTGGAGCCAAAGAATTTTATGTAGCAAGTGGAACGGATTTAGTGTATGCTCTTGTTGGTTCTACAATGGCTAAAAATACTCCAATAGTTTTAGTTGATTATGGAAGTAGTAAAGAAGCTTTAAAAGATGCAACTAAAATAACAGCAATAGGAACCGTAGATTCAAATGTACTTCAAGAATGTTTAAATATAACAAATGTTTTATTAAGAGATATTTTAGGGGTTTGGTATGATAAAGATTCTTATGAGGATTTTAATTTTGGTATAACTAATAATACAATTGATGGAAATAGTTACGATATAATATCAATAGATGAAAAAGATAAGAGTGTTAAAATTAATGTTCATTATCCAGATGGAGACTTACAACACCTTATAAAATTAGAAAATAAAAATAAACTTTGGTTTTATACCTACAACGATATAAATGGTGGATTTTCGGGTGGTACGCCTTTTGAAAAGTTATATAGTTTCAACAATTCAGATACAATTTATAAAAATAGTAAGTATGGATTTAGTTTACGAATACCTAAAAGTTGGGAAGGAAAATACAAAATTAATGAGTATAAAGATGGAGATATAAGTTTTAATTATTATAAAAATGGAAAATGTTACGATGATGCTTTGTGTATAGAAACATTTGATAAAAATGATTATGATGAAGAAAGCTTTAGACTAAATGGATATACTTATATTGGAACATCTAAAGATAAAGTGTTCTGTTGTGATTTAGGGGGTGACCCATCTGTAGATGCTTTAAATGATGAAGCTATGTTAAATGAAATCGGAAAAATGAGAGAAGTTGCTGCTGATTATGTTATAAATACTTTTGAAATAATTAAGTAACTTAATCTATATAATATTATTATATTTTTGAGGTTTACATTAGCTATGCGGTATGTAAATGATAAGCATTATAACAGAGATGTTGATGATGTTAATATTATATTTGTAACAATTTAATTTAAAAATTCAAACAAAAAGAACTTATGAAAACACTCTTTTTGTTTGAATATATTTAAGCTAATTTATTATTTAATTCTTGTATTTTTAATGTTTGTCTATATTCTTGTGCTTCTGCTAATTTTGTATATTCTACTGTCTTATCGAAGTTTTTCTCAACCTCTGACCTTATTTCATCAAGAGTAACTTCGAAGAATTCTTTTCTATTATTTACCTTATTAACTCTTTTATTATCAAAAGCTTTATGTAAAGCTGACTCTAATTTAGGTGCATCTTCGCTAAATATAGTCGCATGTATATCATATTTGAAAGGAACTGATGCACTACTTAATTCATTTATTCTCTCAGTTGGGTCTAATCTTCTAGTTACTCCTATTTTATATATATTTTCTCCAAAACTACCAATATTAGAGATTATGTATACATGTCCTGCTCTTGTATTCTGTTCTCTATTTAATACATCATCTAAATCTTTTGATAGTAAAGTTAGTTTTTCTTCTATAGAATTGATTTTTTGTTCCCATTCTAATTTGTCGTTTTCATCTTCTGGTATAGTTGATTTTAGTCTAAGTAATTCATTCTTAAATTGTAATTCTTCTTTTTTTAGTTTTCTTTTTTGATTTTCTATTTCTTTTTGAACAAGAGCTTCTTCTTTCATTTGTTCTCTCAAAGCTCTTTGTTCTTCTTTTTCTTCTTCTTTCATTTGAAGGTATTCATAATATAAATAAAGCTCATCTATTTTCAAATTAAGATAGTTTTCTTTTATAGAAACTTTATTTGAAGTATTTAATTTATTTGTATCAGTAAATGCTTTTCGTATTCTTTTTTCTATAGAATCAATATTTTTAAAACTAACTTTTGACATAGCTATGTCACATTCACTATTGAATAGCTTAAGAGCTGTTTTAATATTTTGATTAGTCATAGTTCTACCTTTTTGAATGCTTCCATCAACAGTCCAAGAATCAGAATATTTTACACCTGTTTTATTTCTTATTAATAGTTTTTGCATTTCTCTTATTTCTTTTAATTTTTCCATATACTCATCAGAGTTTTCAAAATCATATTTTGGATTATATAATCCAAATGATTGAAGCAGAACCTCATCTTCAGTCTGTATTAATTCTTCTGATAATCTTTTTAGCTCTTCTTTTTTATTTTTTAAAGTTGTGTTTATATCTCTAAGCTCTTCCCTTTCATTTTTTAATTCTTTTAAATGAGAATTTAAAGTATTAACATTATCTTTAAGTATATTTTTATCTTTTATAAGATTATCAAGTCTTTCTTTTTCTATTTTTAGTTCTTCGATAAGTTTAAATTTATCTTGGTTTTCTGAATCAAATTTATCAATTTCAACTTTCTTTTTGTCTAATAGATTGGATAATTCTTTTAACTTATTTTCATTTGATTCACATAAATCTTCAAAGTGTTTTTCTTTCATTTTAATTTCATCATTTAATGAAATATATTTATTATTGATTTTTTCGACATCAGATAATAGTATACTAATGCTATCTTTATGTTTTTTCATTATCTTATTTCTTTTAAATAAGAATATTATTGCAACTATAAATGATATAGAGTATGTTGAAAACGTAGAAAGAATTAGTATGGATATAGTCCATAAAGAATAATACCAGGGTATCTTGAAATTAAGATTTTTGATTTTTTCATCGTTGATGAGTAAATCACTTTTTAACTGTTCATTTTCATTGTTCATATCAAAACTCCTTTTTTATTTTTTGTTCTACTTTATGATAATAATAATTTAAGTATATAAAATTTTATGTGCAATTTCCATATATTTGCAAAAAAAGGTAAAAATAAAACAAAATGGTAGTTATTTAAAAGAATTTAGTTGGATTATAAAGGTATGTTAACAGAAATTAGAAAAATAATATAACATTTTTATAAAAGTATGTTATCAGTATTTTGAGCATAAGGAAAAGCCACTTAAAATTAGTTTTAATCATTTTAAGTAGCTCTTTTATTATTTTAGATACTCCTTTGAATATTTAATCCAAGCATCAATACCATCGATTAAGTGAATTAATTCGCCATAAATATGTTCTGAACCAAATTCATTTTTCATGTACATTATCCATTTTTTTCTGCCTTGCAATTTAACTTCACCAATGAAGTTGTCTGAAGCATCAAATACATTAAATGCTCCATTTGACATTCTATCAAAGACAAAATTATTTTTTAATTCATTTTCGTACATTTTAATTTTAAGTATATTAAAAAAATAGATTTCATTTTCATTAATTTTGAAGTTGTAATTTTTATTATTAACTTCGAATGGTATTGATTTGTTATTTTTAACAATATCCATATAATGTAGATTTTTATTATTAATACTATCATTTGCGTTATATGTTATAGTAGAGTGATTGTATATTACATCATTTATACTATTTATAGCATTATTAATTTCGATATTATCAATTTTTTCTCCTACCAAACGTTTTACTAATAGAGAAGCTTTGGAGTTATTTCCTAACATATCACAAAGTATATAGGATGATTTAATTATGTTATCTAAAAGTGTGTCTTTTAAATTTATATCTAATTCCTTTATGGCTTTGTAAGACTCAATTTTCATAGGTGTAATTTTATGATTTTCCCAGTTTATATTAATTCCTCTTTGGATATTTTTAGAGGATTCATACTTACAAATTAAGTCATATGCTTCCTCATATTTATCAATATAAATTAATTCTAAACACTGGTCTTCTAGGTCAGTATTTTTAGTAACAGATTTACGCACATCTTTCAACAGTTCTTTTCCTTTATCTGTTAAAGCATAATATTTGTTGGAGCTATTAAAAAAATTAGATAAATCTTTGCATGAGATTTCTTTTTCTATCCTTTCTATTAATTCAGTCTTTTTACCAGTTGATTTAATATTATTAGATTTTAATATTTCTTTCAATTCCGAAACTGTTAACTTAGTAAGGTCTTCAATGTAATTTGAAATCTTAAGATAATCCATGTTGAAAAACTTAGAAATTAAATATGAATAGTTAATATTATATTCATATGTCCAATAGGTTGCTATATAAGGCTCGTATATATTTTCTCCAATTATGTATTTTAGGAAAGATTTTTCTATTGATGTAAGTGGTTTAGTATCTGTTTCCAATATATTGTTTTTTGGGTTAAACTTATTAATACTATTAGTATGTATATCATATAAAGCATCTGATTTTTCTCTTGCTTGTTTTTCTAATTCATATAAATTTGTTGTATCATTACAACTTACATTCAGTACTTTATTAATTTCATTTTTTACTTCTATGTTATGAGGTGAATTAGAATTACATTCTAGTGAAAGTGTAGTACTATCATTATAGCTTTGTTTTGATTCGTTCGATTTTTCATTGCAATCAACATTATTTTTGTTTTTATTTTTTCTAAATAGATTCAAAATGCTCATAAAAAATTACTCCTTTTGTATTTAATTAATTTCTAGTGTATTCTACTTTGTGACAATAACAATTTAAGTATATAAAACTTTCTGTATAAATGCTATGTATATTAGGAAAAAACATAGAATTAAATAGTTTTGAAAAGAATACTATATTTATATGGTATAAAAAGTAAAACGAAGATTTTTAAATTAAATAATAAAAAATATTATAAAAACAAGAAAATACAAAAAATTATAATTAAAAAGACGATTAATAACATACAGGAATGGAAAAAATAACCAAGACTCTACAAATTTCGATTTTTTTATTACAATTACGCTTTTTTTATTGCATTTAGAAAATAAAAGTATTATTATAAAGATAAGATAATTATCTAAACACAATTCTGAATAATTAAAAAACATTTCTAGAAATGAAAATACGTAGTTATATTTTATTAAAATTCGTTGGGAAATTTTAACTAAAAATAGGAACGTAAGTTCTTGTAACAGGGGGATAGTATATGGAATACACAAAAAGACTAATATTAGAACTAGATAATTTATTTAAGAATTTTAAAGAAATTGAAGAAAAAGAATTTGAGAAGTACAAAAATATGTTAAAAGAAGAAAAAGAAAAAAGAGAGGTGTAGTTCCTCTCTTTTAAATATCTTATATTTATAAATTAGTATCTTCATCTAAAAACATTTTTGAAATCTTTATAATTCTTTTTTTAGAAATAGAATCTAGTTTATCAAATACATCTAACAATTCCTTTTTATCGTTACTTATATTGAAATAATGATTAGTTCTAGATTTACCAAGTAAATAGTCAACAGATACATTATAATATTCAGCTATATTTTTCAAAAAATAAATAGATGGCTCCCTTGAACCATTTTCATATCTTCCAATAGATACTTTTGTTGTTTTTAAATCTTTAGCAACTTGTTCTTGAGTGAGTCCCTTATTTTTTCTAAGTTCTTTCAATCTTTTCGAAAGATTCTCCATTTATATTCCTCACATGTATAATACAATTAATTCAGTTTTAATTGTCATTATGTTCAATATTTTTTTCTGTTACAAATACTTTTGCTATTTTTAACATTTTATCTCTAGTTTCTTCATCCAAGCTAAGAATTACTTTTATTAACTCTTTTATGTCATCTGGGCTATTTAAACTGTCTATAAATTCATAACTTTCGTCAATATTTAGTTTTTCTGTATCTGATAAACCAAGAATATAATCAGTAGATACATCAAAAATTTTAGCAAATATTATTAACTCATCATCCCTTATTGCTCTTTCACCGGATTCTATTCTATTCATAACACTTGTATTTATATTTGCTTTTTCAGATAATTCTTTTTGTGACATATTCATATTTTCCCTAAGATATTTAATTCTTTGACTTACATTCATATATAATCACCTCGAAAATTTTCTATTATGGAAATATAATATCATATTTTTCTATAATAGAAATAAAAAATTTCTAAAATAAATATAAAAAAGTCTTGAATTTCTAATTTAGAAATGTTATTATTAAAATATAGAAATTGCTAAAATAGAAATTGAGGTGAATGTATGAAAAAGATAAACCATGATTTTATAAAAAAAAGAAGAAATACATTAAATTTATCTTTACAAAATGTTGCAAAAGAGTTAGGTTTTAAAAACGCATCAACTTATTTTAAATACGAAACAGGACAATATTCAATTAGAGCTGATATGTTACCTAAATTATCTAAGATACTTGATTGTGATATAGAAAATTTTTTTACAAATTAAATTTCTGAAATAGAAATTTTATGAGGAGGATTATAAAATGAACAACTTACAAGTAATAGAAAGAAATAATGAGAGAGTTCTAACTACACAGCAATTAGCAGATGTTTATGAAACTGAAATTAGAAATATAAGTAACAATTTTAATAATAATAAAGAGAGATTTATTGAAAGTAAACATTATTTTTGTCTGCAAGGTGATGATTTAAGGACATTTAAACGCGATTCATATGATATAGGAATTGCACCTAATGTAAACAAACTTTATCTTTGGACTGAAAGAGGAGCAAACAGACACTGCAAAATATTGGATACTGACAAAGCTTGGGAGCAGTTTGATAACTTAGAAGAAACATATTTCAAAGTTAAGCAACAAAAACCATCTTGTATAGAAGATGTATTAATAGAAAGTTTAAAAGAAATGAAAGATTTAAGACTACAAGTTAATCAAGCTAACAATATAGCATTAGAAGCAAAAACAGAAGTTAAAACAATAAAAGAAGTTGTTTCATTAAATGCTACAGACTGGAGAAAGGATACACAACAACTAATTGCAAGAATAGCAAAAAAACAAGGTGGTTTTGAACATATAAACATGCTTAGGAGAGAAAGTTACGAGTTGCTAAACAATAGGTTTGGAGTTGACCTACATAGAAGATTAATCAATAAAAGAAGAAAAATGGCAGAGGAAGGTGTATCTGAATCTAAAAGAGAGAAAGTTAACAATTTAGATGTAATACAAGATGATAAGAAACTCATAGAGGGGTATGTGGCTATTGTAAAAGATATGGCTTTAAAATATGGAATATCAAGTGATTTAAGTAAGAATTAGGTTAAAACACAACAGCACTTTGAAAACTAAATACAGAATATTTTGAAAAGGAGTGGTTAAATTGAATAAAGAAAAAATGGCAGAATTTTATTCTTCAAAATGGAGAATAAACCTTCTTATAGACACACAAAAAGATTTAGCATATTCACTATCTGATGTAAAAGGTAATTATCCAGCTTATCTAAGAAAAGAATATGAAAACTTAGAAGAAGCATTTAATAAAGTAATTACTGGAGAAGGCAAACTCTTATCAGAATTATAAAAAAGTAGTTAGACATATATCTAACTACAAAATAAATTTACTGAATTAAGAAGCGATTGAGAAGTGTTTGAGCGATAAGCATTGCCAAATCAGGGTGTTTATTCAGAATATCACCAAATCTAGATAAAAAACCTTTTTTTAAAGGAATATTATTTTCAGATGTTGATTCAATTAAATCAACTATATTTTGAGCTTCATATTTTTCTGCTTGAGTAAGGTTTTTATTAGTATCTATAAATTCTCTTAAATCAGAGAAATCAATACCATTATTTATAGTCACAGAGCCAGTATTACCAACAGCGGAGTTTTGCATATTCTGAATATTGAAAGTTTGATTTATATTTTGCGATTGATTCTTAGGTTCAAATTCTTCAAAATTGAGTCCTTTATTAGTTATATCTCTTATAACTGGATAATCTTCTCCTAAAATATTCATCGTATCTAAGTATCCATTTTCAGATAAATATTTTATTGATTTTCCTACTTCATTTAAAGATAAAGATGGAATATTTTCATGGATTTGTTTTGCATTAGAAGTAACACGACGTTTGTTACCTGCATCAAGTCTTAAAAAAGATAGTATTTTTTTTGAATTACCGTCTAGCATGTGCGCACCACCTAACAATATATTTATAGGATTTATCCTACAAATATAGTATATCAAAGGAGGAAAATAATGGCAATTAATAACAACATAAACAAAATTTTAAAAGATAGAGATTTAAAAGCATGGAAATTAGCAAAAGAAATAGGTGTAGATTCAGGGAATTTATATGCAATTTTAAGAGGAGAAAATAAAAATCCAACTATAGATACATTGATAAAATTAGCTGACTATTTAGACGTTACATTAGATGAACTAGTTGGAAGATAGGAGTGGTAAAAAATAAAGAATAAAGAAAAAGCATTATTACTTAGAGCAGTTCTAATTTTAATTTTCTACTTTTTAGGAATTGAATTTAGCAAGATTTTCTTTAAATAAGTCTACATATACAGAAAGGGTGAGATAAAAATGAGTACAGCATTACAGTTTATAGATACAGAAGATTTAGTAAAAGAATTAATGGGACGAGAGGATACAGTAGATTTCATCAAGATGTTTTTAGACAGAAAAGGAATTAAAAGAATGGAGTTAATGACTATAGAAGAATTTTGTGAGTACTTGAAAATATCTGATGTAACAGCTAGAAACATGGCAAGAGAAGCTATGGTAACAAAGGATTTTATTGCTTTAAAAATCGGAAGAAAGTACATGATTGATAGAATAACGTTTGAAGAATTTATTATGAAAAATGCAATGAAGGATAAGGATGTAATGAAAAAGAGAAAGGGGGTGATTTAGTTGAGTGTAAAGGTACTAATAGCTTATATCCAGTTTTGTAAGCAATATAATAAGAAAGCAAGTTTTGAAGGTCTTAAAAAATACAACGAGGAGGTCTAATTGTTATGGTATTTAATTTAGAGAAATTCAAAGTAGGCAATGCGGTAAGAATAAGTTGTGAAAAATTTGGTTTTGAAATTGATTGCATTGTAGTAGTAGCAACTGAGGAGGAACTAAATCTAGCTTATTTTGATAAAGAAAGAGGTTGCATAGAGTATCAAGCCTTGATACCAGAAGACCTTAGATATGATGACTATATTCTTCAAAGATTAGGTTAGGAGGAAATA
>NZ_JAGWCX010000074.1:0-19601 GCF_020657775.1 Clostridioides sp. ZZV14-6345
ATATTATATTTATATATATAAATATAATATTCTCACCTTAGCATTAATTTATTTCAATATTCTCATATATCTTTTATTCTAAGTTTAATACCTTCCTAATATCTTTTATCCCTTGATAAACTTCTTGTTTAGAAAAATTCATAGCCTCTAATTCTTCATCAGTTTTTTCCATAAGCATAGTATAAAATTCTATTGCTATATACTGCATATTTTCACTATTTACAGTGTTAGCCTTATCAAATAAAATTTCTTCTGCCTCGTTCACATTCCCCTGAAAAACTAATCGTTTTAAAGTTATAAGTATAACTTCTTCTTCTGTATTGTATACTAAGTCTTTTTCTTCATATTCACTGTATTTTTTCCCCAATAAAAGTCTTGCGACCATAAGTTTTATCTCATTGAAAATCTTATCCACTATAGCCATTTTTACATCTCCTATAAATAAAATTTATTTTCTTTTTAATTATATCAGACTTTATAGAAAAAATTATTGTATGTAAATGAAATAATCCAAAAATAAATTTTGAAAAATAAAAAAAGAAGGCAGCGGGGGATTTCCGACTACCTTCAAACACTAGATTGTGATTGGTTTGGTATTTTAATTATACCCATCATAATCTTCGTTAAATCATCTAAATTGATTTTTTTAGCATCCACATCCTCCGTCAAAACCGTCACCACATTCACAAAGGATTAATAATAATATTAAGAAAGGTATCCATGCACATAAGTCCATTTCAGCCCAACAATCTTGGAATGCTAAGAATAAGAAGAATAATATTATTATCCACCAAGCACATCCGCCAAATCCGCCTTCACCAAAAAATCTATCCAACATAATATGTTACCTCCTAGTCATTTTGTATGTGGAGTTTCAACTCCTAAAATATACTATGTTGAAGGGGTAATATTTGCTAATGATTTTTTAAAATTTTTTTAGATATTTTTTCAAAAAACTATTGTTTTAGGCTCAACTTATTACCATCACTATTGATAACTACATCTCCATCAGAAGTTAAAAAAATCTTTACATTCAAATGTCGTAATATTTTCAAAACCTTTTCATCTGGAACTTTTTTCTCTGAACAGGTAATCACAGCATATTTGTGCCATCATAAAAAAAAGAACAATACACTTATAAACTATATTGTTCTTTATACTGTTTTTTTATAAAAATTAAGATTCTCTTTCTAAATTTATAGCTTCAAAATCAAAACTAATACCCTTCTCAGTAATATAATTCTGTATTGATTTAGCAAGCCCACCAGATGCTCCAAATCCTCTTCCAAAAATTGACCCATCATTTATGTCTTCATTTGAACATTTTGATAAATCTATATTAAATGCTTCAAATAATGCCATTAGTTCTTCAAAAGTAAGTACATAATCCACTAAATCACATCTTTTTTACTATATTTCTACCACTATGTATATTGTATTTTTTATTTATTTCTACAAATTATTATAACATAGGCATATACTTTGTTAAGTTATATACAAAATATTATATATGTAATTTTTATTTTAAGTGTATATAACTTTTATTTTAAATTACACAATAATTAAATATATAAATAAAAATAGAGTTGTCCAAAAGTTAAACTGCAACTTAGAACAACTCTATTAACAATATGTATTCTTTGTATTATCTTTATTTTTCTAAATTTATATTACTGAAATCTTTTATCTTTGTATTTGCTAGAACACTCTTCTTAGTTGATTGAGAATTTTTTCTATCAAAAGTGGCTTTAACTTTTGCACCTGATAAAAATTTACCAGAACCATTTATACATCCACCTTCACACATCATCCCTTCTATAAAATTACCTTCTAGCTTTCCTAAATTAGCCATAGTCATAGTTTTCTTGATTTCTCTTGAACCAGAAATCTTTACAGGTTCAAAATTAACACCTATACCTTTTTCAGCAAGATAATTCTCTATAGCTTTTGTAAGACCACCAGCAGCTCCAAAACCTCTTCCAAAAATTGATGCATCATCTATATCTTCATTTGAACACTTAGCCAAATCTATATCAAATGCTTCAAATAATGCCATTATTTCTTCAAAAGTAAGCACATAATCAACAGCTCCTTTTAATTCTTTCTTGGCTGCCTCACTCTTTTTAGCTGTACATGGTCCTATAAATACAACTTTAGCATCTGGTTCATAACTTTTTATAAATCTACCACTAGCTATCATAGGTGACACTGTAGAAGATATTTTTCCTACATGATTTGGGAATGTCTTTTCTATATAACCAACAAATCCTGGACAACAAGAATTTGTCATAAAAGCTTCTCCCTTTTCCATTCTTTCAGCAAACTCTAAGCTTTCATGAACTGTAACTGCATCTGCTCCACAAGCTGCTTCTAACACATCAACAAAGCCTAATGATTTTATAGCATTTTTTATTTGACCATACGTAACATTTGCTTCAATTTGACCTGTTATAGCAGGAGCTACTACTGCGTACATTTTCTCTTTTTGGACTAATTTTCTAGCTACAGGAGCTATCAAACTCTTATCAGATATTGCTCCAAATGGGCATGCTGACATACATGCCCCACAGTTTAAACATTTACCTTCATGTATCATAGCTTTCATATTCTCTCTATCAAACCCTAAGGCATTAGTTGGGCAAACACTCTTACATGGTCTAACAACCTCAGAGATGGCATCATATTGACAAGCTTTTTTACACATTCCACAAGCCTTACATAATTCATGATTTATATAAGCCATGCCTCCAACATGTGTTATAGCACCAAATTTACAAGCTTCTTTACATCTATGTGCTAGACATCCCCTACAAATATCGGTTACTGTAAATTCATTTATTGGACAACTATCACATGCAGCTTCCAAAATATATATAATTTGTTCATCTTCTTCTATATCCATTGTATCTAAATCTATCTTATCTTGACCTGGTTCTAATCCCATACTTACATTTACTCTCTCAGATATTATGGCTCTTTCTTTATAAACACAACATCTGTATGTAGGTTTTTCACCTTTTATTATTTCATACTGAATATTATCCATTGCTTCTCTTGTAAGGTTATCTTCTTTTCCAAGCCTAGCTATTGCAATTAAAACATCATGTCTTAATTTGTGTATTTGTGTTTCAAATTGAAACATTTTAATACCACCCCCGTAAATGATTTTATACGATACCATTATAACATAATATGTCCTTTTATTAATATATACATAAAATATTATATATTTAAATTTTATTTTATCGAATATATATAATATTTCTATATTTTATTATATAATATTATTGATATTTCTGAAATTTCACTATTTTTATTTTTAGTTTTTAATGATTTATATAATATTTTTTATTATATATTTTAATTTTTCTTTTAATTTATAGTCATTTTTATTACATTTTTTGATATTTAATTTATTGTTTATGTCCATATTTTTGTCAAATTTTGTATTACTTCTCGCTAGATTATTTAACAATTTTTCTTAAATTCTAAAATTAATTAATTTTTTTAAAAATTTTATTTGCTTTTATTTAAAATTTGTGCTATATTAATAGAACAGACTTATTTTTTTAGTTTGTATTTTTTAATAAAGCGGAGGTTTTCTTATAATGAAAAACGGAATAGTAAAATGGTTTAATAATGAAAAAGGATTTGGATTCATATCTGTAGAGGGAGAAGATGATGTTTTCGTACATTTCTCAGCTATACAAAATGATGGATACAAAACTTTAGAAGAAGGCGAAAAGGTTAGCTTTGATATAACTCAAGGCAATAGAGGTCCTCAAGCTGAAAACGTAAATAGAATATAATTATTTAATTTAAATATATATATTTTAAAAAAGGAGCTATCGAGGGCTCTTTTTTGTTGTTCATTCTATTTATTGCTCATTACAAAAAATAAAAAGTTACTTTAAAAAGTATCAAACTTAAAACAACTTTTTTAAAATAACTTATTATATTATAATATATACTATTAATATAAAATCCTCTATTTAATTTTATCAGATATTATTAAACATAACTCTCTTAAAATTTTACAGGCTATTACAGTTGATACACCTGTAGTATCATAATCAGGGCTTAACTCTACAATATCACAACCAACTATATTTATATTAGAATTTTTTATAATTTTAAAAATTTCTTGAAATTCTCTATAATTTATACCACCAGGTTCTGGTGTACCTGTTCCTGGAAATACAGACGCATCCAATACATCTAAATCTATAGTCAAATAAATATTCTTTCCATTTAGCATATTAACTATATTTTCGAATGTATCTATTCCTCCTATTTCCATATATGTGTGTTTTTGCTCTGTCGCAAATTTAAATTCTTCTTTCGTACCAGATCTTATCCCAAACTGAAATATTTTATTATCTCCTATAATATCCCATATCCTTTTAATTACTGTTGCATGAGAATTTTTACTATTATTGTATTCTTCCCTTAAATCTGTATGAGCATCAAAATGAATTACATATATATCATTATACTTTTCATATACCGCTTTAAAAGCTGGTAATGTAACTAAATGCTCTCCTCCAATCATAAATGGAACCTTTGAATCTCTAACAATCTTATATGTTTCTTGATAGATTTCTTTTAATACTTGTTCTGTGTTTCCAACACTAATTTCTAAATCTCCATAATCACATATATCATAATCTTCTAAATCCAAGTCTAAAAAAGGGCTATACGTCTCAAGACCATAAAACTCTTTTCTCATATAACTACTTGCAAATCTAGCTCCAGGTCTATTAGAAGTTGTTCCATCAAATCCAACACCAAATACTATCAGATTAGATTCTTCATAATTTTTGTCCATACTCATAAAGGTATTCATATGATAGAAATTATTATTCATCTAACATCTCCTTTACATATTGTGGCAACATAAATGAACCTAAATGTATATTGCTATTATAATATTTAGTTTTTAAATTTAATTTCTCCCATCCATCTTTATCTTGATTTTTTATAGGATTGAATTTTTTTGAAGCAAATCCAAACAGCCAATGACCAGATGGATATGTTGGTATATGTGCTTGATATACTTCAGATATTGGAAATATTTCTTTTAACTTCTTATTAGCTCTTTTCATTTCTCTAGCATTGAAGTTAAAATAAGGACTTTCACTTTGATTTACCAAAATCCCATCATCAGTCAGCACTCTGTAACAATCCCTATAAAAATTAGTTGAAAAAAGACCTTCTCCTGGTCCTATTGGGTCAGTTGAATCTACGATTATCAAATCATAAGATTTATCCTGAGCACACTTAACAAAATTAACACCATCTTCAAAATATAAACTTACTCTTTTATCATCTAATTTACATGAACAGATATCCATATATTCTTTAGATACATCTACAACCATTTTATCTATTTCAACCATATCAATCTTTTCTATTTGAGGATAACGGCTTAATTCTCTTACTGTACCACCATCACCTCCACCTATGACTAATGCTTTTTTGATGTCTAAATTTGTAGCCATAGGAACATGAGTTATCATCTCATGATATATAAACTCATCTTTATACGTTACCATCATTAATCCATCTATCGTTAAAAACTTTCCAAATTCATCACTATCGTATACATCTATCCTCTGAAATTGGGACTTACCCTCAAATAGATGCTTGTTTACTTTTATAGAAAATCTTACATTTTCTGTCCATTCTTCTGTATACCAAAGTTCCATATAATAATCCTCACTTTCTCTTGTATATTTTAGACTGCTTCTGGTTTATGAGTAATCTTACCCAAATCTTTTTTTGAGTATTTTTTAATTTTTGTAGTTAAACCTCTTGGAATTTCTGTGGACTCACTTCTTTCTGACTTTAAAAGTTGTTCTAATAATTCAAAACTTTTCCATGGGTCTATATCACCACAAGTGAAAAAATCCGCTGCTGCATAACCATATTCAGGCCATGTATGTATTGTCAAATGAGATTCAGCAATTATAACAGCTCCTGAAACCCCCCAAGGATTAAAATGGTGGAATACAGAATCAACGATTGTAGCTTTTGCATTTAGTGCTGAATCATTCATAAAATTTTCTATAAGACGTGGGTCTTTAAGTACATTTTCATCACAATTATAGCATTCTACTAGTATATGTCTATCTAGTGTTTAAAATTTCATTTCAATCCCAACTCCTTTATATTTTTAATAAACTCTATTTAATAAACTCTTAGCCTCTAAAAATAAATCACTTTATTTTATTACAAGTATTCTATCTAAGTTTTTATCTTGCACATCTGTTAGATATGCATTGCTATTTTTTAAGAAAATAATATATTCCATAATTTCTTTTGTTATTAACTCACCTGGAGCAACAATTGGTATTCCTGGTGGATATGCCATTATTGATTCTCCACAAATTCTATCTATGCACGAATTAATTTCTACACTTTCTTTTGGTGCATAAAAAGCTTCTCTTGGATTGAGCTTAATAGTTGGGTTTATTTGAACCATATTAAATTCATTTAATGTTGCTTCTTTTCTATAAACCTTTGAAATTATAGAAAGTGCTTTTACTAATCTATCTATATCTGATTTATTTGTCCCAATAGATACAAGTGCCAGAATATTGTACGAATCTCCTAATTCTACTTGAATTGAAAAATTTTTATATAATAAATCGTAGACTTCAAATCCAGTTAAATTTAATTCTTTTACATTTATACATAATTTTGTTTCGTCTATAAAGTCAGCACCTTTTTGTTTTAATATTTCAGTAGATAGTACCTTTATTCCATCAATTTTATTTAATCTAGATTTTGCATACTCACAGCTACCATATCAGCTCCCAAGCTTATTGCAGAAGGAGGTAAATCTAAATGAAATGGAAAATGAGCACCATGAGCTTCATCCACTAACACTAAAACATTATTTTTATGACATAGCTCTATAATACTCTCAAGGTCTGCGCAAACCCCATAGTAAGTTGGATTAAGAAAAAATAATGCTTTTATATTACAATCTTTTTCTATTTCTGTTTTAACTTTTTCAAGAGTAATATTTAAACTTATACCTAGTTGTTCATCAAATTCCGGTTGTATAAATATTGGTATTCCTCCACAAAGTATTAATGCATTTATCACCGATTTATGTATATTTCTTGGGAGTAATACTTTTTCACCTGGATTTATCACACTTAAAATCATTGCATGTATTGCTTGAGTTGTTCCATTAGTTATAAAGAATGCTTCATCAGCCATATATGCTTGTGCTAACAAATCCTGAGCATTTTTTATAACTCCATTTGGGGCAGATACATTGTCCATAGTTGGTGATGAATTTATATCCATTTTCATGAGATTTTCACCTAGATATTTATTTAATATATCTACACCTCTATTTCTTAAGTGTCCAGGTACATCAAAACAAGCTATATCTTTTTCTGAGTATTCCTTTAGCGACTCTAATAATGGAGCACACTCATAGCTTAATTCAACTGCATTTGCGAACTCACTATCCATGATTTTGAATTCATCCCCTCTCTATATTCAAATATTTTTAATATTTATTATTTATTATTTCTATTTTTTATTTTTACTTTTATTAAACTCATGATATTTATTATATTAACATTCGAATATTTTTACAAGTATTTTTTTGAAGTTATACAAAAACATCTACATTAGTTATATCAATATTTATAAACTTTTTTATTTTTCGTTGTTTATATTAATTTTTTCAAAAATTAGTATTTATAAACTTTTTTATTTTTTATTTTTTTAGTACTTTTGTTTTTTTGAGATTTAGTAAGTTTTTGAGTTTACTATTTTTAATTTGTAAGTATTTTATTACTAAACTTTTATATTATTCTTATTTCATATATTAAAATTACTAGTTTAGTTAGACTAAATAATTTTCCTATTTTTTCATTTTAATTTTATATTAAAATTTATTTTCTTAATTTACATATACTGGTCTTAATATCCCTATTTTATCATAGTACTTTAGAGTTTTTGCTTATATTTTTGATTAACTTTATTCTTAGTTTAACTTTAATAATTAACAAAAAATAGAAAAATCATATAAAAAAATAAAGAGAAACTTTATAAAAGCTTCTCTTATACCATCTCTGCTATAGGTATCGTTTTCCAATGTTCTCTCAAAATTCTTTCAACATTTTCTAAATCATTCTCTCTCATAGATTTTACTATATCAATATGTTGATTATTGCTGTATGACAGCATTTTATATAGCTCATCTTCATTATCACTAGTATATGACTTTGACATAAAATTATATCTTAAAGAGTTTAATAGATTTATTAACACTTGATTCTCTGATTTAGCTATGTATATATCGTGAAATTCATTACTTAATTTTAAATAGTTATTGTAATTTTTATACTTTATAGAGACCGTCATCATTTCTGTTAATTCTTCCATTTTTATTAAGTCTGATTCAGTTAAATTTTGTACTGCTGAAGAACCTGCTAATGCATCCAATACTCCAATTACAGAATAGGTGTCTAATTTTTCCTTTTCTTGAAATTCTTTTACTACAAATCCCTTATTAGGTATCTTTTCTAGTAAATTTTCACCCGCTAATCTCGTTAGTGCTTCCCTCGCCGGTGTTCTACTAACTCCGATAGATTTACAAATCTCAGATTCAGTAATTCTCTGATTAGCTTCATACTCTCCATTTTGGATTTTCTTTGATATATAGTCATATACTTGAGTTGTAAGTGGATCTACCTTCATAAGACGCTCCTCCATATTAAGATTATAAAAGTTAAATCTCCCTACAACTTTGGTAGAGAGGTTAGTTTTATCTTACTAATTTATATAATATCACAATTATGATATTTTTTATACTTCTTTGTAATATTTTGAAATACTAAAATTCTTATAATAATTTACAAAAATGGATTGTCTCAAAATAGAGATAAGCCTTTTTTTCATTGTTAAAATGATGAAAATATATTTGATTTCATACAAAAAAGAGTGCCTCATCAACTAAAAAGTTCATTTTGAGACACCCACTTCTTTTCTATTTATTTTTTCTAAACTCACATATTTAATTTACTTTAAAAACTCTAAATGATTTAGAATCTAAATCTACTTTCAATTTATTATTTTCAATTGGTATACTGTTACTTACCTTCTTAGAGCTATACTTTATAGATATTTCCTCAATAAAACTTCCTTCTATATTTAATGATACACTTTCAATATTCTCACTTCTATTTACTAAAATTATTATTCTATCATTGTCCTCATTAAATCTAATAAAGGCAAACACAGAGTCATTTCTAGTATATATGAATTCTGTACTTCCAGAACTTAAAAGTTTATTCTTATTTCTAATTTTTATAATATCCTTATAGAAGTTAAGCATATCTTCATCTTCATTTTTCCATGGATATGTTCTTCTATTGTCTGGGTCGACACCTCCACAAAGACCTGCTTCATCCCCATAGTATATATATGGTACTCCCTCAAATGTCATCTGTATAGCTACAGCAAGCTTCACTAAATCTCCATCATTATTTAATTCAGTTTTAGCTCTTGTAACATCATGTGTTCCAATTAAATTTAAATTAGACTTAAATGATTCTTTTGGATAATTTTCCTTAATCTGCATATATCTATTACAAAGTTCACATGAATTAATTTCTCCTTTTAAGAAAGAAAACATGTTATTTCTAAAAGGATACCCCATAACAGAATCTAATTCTTCACCTAATAGATAACTTCTTCTTTGACCATAACTAATCTTATTTGATGCATCTTCCCATACTTCTCCTATAAGAATTGAATCGTTATCAGCTTTTTTTAGTTCCTTTTTTAGCTCTCTTATAAACTTAGTTGGTAATTCGTCTGCAACATCTAATCTCCAGCCCTTAACACCCATATCTATCCACTTGTTTATAACACTATCTTTATCATATATTATATAATCCATATAACTATTTTCTAATTCATTTATATTTGGCAATGTCTTAACATCCCACCAACTTTTATATTTTTGAGGGAATTCTTCAAACATATACCACGAATAATATGGAGATTCCTTTGATTGATATGCTCCTAAGCTATTATAGTTTCCATACATATTAAAATATTTACTATCTGCTCCAGTATGACTAAAAACACCATCTAATACTATTGATATATCTTTTTCTTTTGCTTTATTAATAAGCTCTTTAAATGTATCTTCATCCCCAAACATTGGGTCAATTTTTTTATAGTCACCTGTGTCATACTTATGATTACTAGAGGCTTCAAATATAGGGCTTAGATATAGTATACTTACACCTAATTTTTTTAGGTATCCAAGTTTATTGATTATTCCTCTTAAATTTCCACCATGGAAATCCCATCTTATAATATCCCCTTGACTATCCTTTATGTACATAGGTATATCTTCCCAATTTCCATATATGAAACTATTTTTTTTAGGATTATCAACCTTACCATTACGATTCCCATTATTGAACCTATCTACAAATATATGATAAAGTATTCCTTCTTTGTACCATGTTGGTACTTTAAAATCTTTGTAAACAGTGATTTGATATTTATTAATATCATTATAATTATATTCACAAGAGTATCCATTATCTCTATTCTTTCCATAAAATAGGGTCTTTTTATAACCATCTATTTCAACCTCAACTTTAAAATAATAAAAATAAACACCTGTATTATCAAATTTTTCAATCTTACCATAAAAGCATTTTCCAAGTTTATCATTATCTACTTCTTCATTTAAAGTTATTGTTTTCATTTCTTCTTCTCTATTTATTTCTAGGGAAATAGACTTGACATTATATCCCTCATTTACTTTAACATAAATGGTCAATTCCTCATCAAATTTTAAAGCTCCAAACGGAGCCTTAAAATTTTTATCCCAAGAGTTATATTCTATTACATTTTGCATTTAATCACACCCTTTTAAACCAAATGTCTTTTGCATACTCAGAAATTGTTCTATCTGAAGAGAAAAATCCAGAGTTAGCTATATTAACTAAAGACATTGTATTCCATTTTTCTTTATCTCTATATAACCTGTTTATATCTGCTTGAGCTTGACCATAATTTTCAAAATCTCTTAATACAAAATACTCATCATTGTAAGTAGTAAGTGCATTATAAATACTTCTTCCTTCTTCACCTAAATTTGGAATAAATCCATTTATTAAGTCATCTACTACCCTTTTTATATCCATATTAGAATGATACAGGTCAAGTGAAGAATATCCACCATACTTATTATAATTTAGTACTTGTTCTGCACTAAGCCCAAATAAAAACATATTTTCTTTACCTACTTGTTCACATATCTCTATATTTGCACCATCAAGTGTAGCCAAAGTTATAGCACCATTCATCATAAACTTCATATTGCTTGTTCCAGATGCTTCCTTTGTTGTAGTTGAAATTTGCTCACTAACATTTGCTGCTGGTATTATTATCTCTGCTAATGATACTCCATAATTCTCTAAAAATACTACTTTTAACTTATCTTTTACTCTAACATCATTATTTATAGTAGTTGCAACAGAGTTTATAAATTTAATTATACATTTAGCTAAATAATATCCTGGTGCTGCTTTTGCTCCAAATATAAAAGTTCTCGGGTCAAGATTTAGGTTGGGATTATCAAGCAACTCATGATACATATGAAGTACATTAAATATATTTAACAACTGTCTTTTATACGCATGTAATCTCTTAACCTGAACATCAAATATTGAACTTGGGTCTATATTTAAATCGTATTTACCTTTTATAAACTTTGCTAAATTTACTTTATTATTGTATTTTATATCATCAAGTCTCTGTAAAACAGAAGAATCATTTTTAAATTTTTCAATGTTTTTTAACTGCAAAGTATCCTTCTTCCACGAATCACCAATTAAATCTGTAATTAAATTACTAAGTTGGGGATTTGAACTTATAAGCCATCGTCTATGTGCAATTCCATTAGTCTTATTATTAAATTTATTTGGCTCATCTTGATAGAAATCTTTCAATACCTCAGTTTCAAGAATATTAGTATGAAGCTTAGCAACTCCATTTACACTGTGACTTGTGACAATACATAAGTTTGCCATGTTGATGTTGTCCCAGTCTATTATACTCATTCTTTTTATTCTATCTTGGTCATACCCTTTATTATTTAATTCCTCTACATACCTTCTATTTATTTCTTCTATTATCATATAAATTCTAGGTAATAGTTCTTTCATCATACTTACAGGCCATTTTTCCATTGCTTCTGACATTATAGTATGATTAGTATAAGATACTGTTTTTTTAGTTATTTCCCATGCTTCGTCCCAAGATAGGTCTTCTTCATCAAGCAAAATTCTCATAAGTTCTGGTATACATAAGGTAGGATGTGTATCATTTATATGAATTGCTACCTTATCAAATAAATTAGTGATATTAAATTTATTCTTTTTATATTTTCTTATTATATCTTGTATCCCTGCACTTACAAAAAAGTATTCTTGTTTTAATCTCAATAACTTGCCTGCATAATTTGAATCGTCTGGATACAATACCTGCGATATTTCCTCAGTATAATACTTATGTTTTAAAGCCTCTTCATAGCTACCAGAATAATTTAAAGCATTTGAAGTAAGTTCACCAAAATCTCTCTTTGGTATTTCACTTTTAAACAATCTTAAAGTGTTTATACATTGATTTTGGTATCCTATTATTGGTATATCATAAGGCATTGCCATTACAGGAAGGTAGTTTTTATGAATTACTTTTAAATGACTACCTTCCTTGATTAATTCTACCTCACCACCAAACTTCACCATTGTTGCTTCATTTGGTCTTACAGTTTCCCACGCATATCGTCCTTCTATAAGCCAGTTATCAGGTACTTCTACCTGATAACCATTTACAAATTTTTGTTCAAATAGACCATATTTATATCTTATTCCATATCCTTGACCACTTATATTCAAAGATGCCATAGAATCTAAAAAGCAAGCTGCTAATCTACCAAGACCACCATTTCCTAAGGCTGGGTCTACTTCAGCTTCAATTAAATCATCTAAGTTAATTCCTAACTCTGATAAACCTTCTCTAACTTCTTCTTCAATATCTAAATTTAGTAAGTTAGATTTTAATTGCCTTCCTATTAAAAATTCCAAACTAAAATAATAAACTTCTTTTTTCTTATCCAACTTTGTAGCAACCCATTTTTTTGCTATTTCATCTTTCAGTAGACTACATAATACATTTAACAATTGTTCATCAGTAGCTTCCTTGATAGATTGTGCATATAAGCTATACATTTTCACTTCAAATTTTTGCTTGAATTTCTTTTTGCTTATTGTTACCAAAAAAACCACTCCTTTAATCACATATGTCTTTATATGTTTCTATATACTCCTTAGCTGATTTTTTCCAACTATTATCTGTGTTCATTGCATTTTCAACTAATTTCATCCATTTTTCTTTATCTTTGAACACTTTGATTGCATTTTGCAAACAGAAAAACATCTCATGAGCATTGTAATTTTTAAAACTAAATCCATTACCTTCACCAGTAAACTTATTATAAGGTATTACAGTATCTTTAAGCCCTCCAGTTTCTCTAACTATTGGCAAAGAACCATATCTCATAGCCAACATTTGCCCTATACCACAAGGCTCAAATAGTGATGGCATTAAGAACATATCACTTGCAGCATATATCTGCTGAGCCAATGATGAATTAAAAGTAATTCTAGCTGATACTTTATCTGAAAAATTAGAATCATAATAATTGAACATTGACTGATATTGATGCTCTCCAGTTCCTAAAATAACAATCTGTAAATCTTCTCTCATAAGTTCAGGCATCATATACGCTATTAAATCAAATCCTTTTTGAGAAACCAATCTTGAAACTATACCTATCAATGGAATAGATGAATCTTTTTTAAGTCCCAATATATCTTGTAATCTCAATTTATTTTCTATCTTTTTATCAATAGAATCTACATCATAATGAACAAATATATCTTTATCTTTTGCAGGGTCGTTTAAATCATAATCTATACCATTTAATATACCTTTTAATTTTTCTGATTCTTTTCTAAGTAGTCCATCTAATTGTTCACCATAAAAAGGTGTTTGTATTTCATTTACATAAGTAGGACTAACAGTTATAATTTTGTCTGCAAAATTTATTCCAGCTTTCATAAAATTTATTGAACCATAATATTCTATATCTCCATTATCAAAGTATTTTTGAGGTAAATCCAATATATCATCTAAAACATACTTATCAAACACACCTTGATACTGCAGATTATGTATAGTATACATAGTTTTTATATTTTTATACCCCTCAAGGGTTGCATATCTTTCTTTTAGAATTAATGGTAACATACCTGTATGCCAATCATTTATATGTATTACATCTGGATAAAAATCAATTCTACTTATAGCTTCTAAGACAGCATCTGTAAAGAAAGTATACCTTTCTGCATCATCTCCATACCCATAGATGCTCTTTTTTTCATCTTCTCTTCTAAAATAAAATTCATTATCTATAAAGTAAAATTTTACACCATCTAATTCCATTTCTAAAAGACCACAATATTGATTTCTCCATCCAACACGTACACTAAACACAGCTATTTCTTTTAGTTGATCTTTTAAATAACTTGGTATAGTTGAATATTTAGGCATTATCACCCTTACATCTACACCTTCTTTTTTTAATTCTTTAGGCAATGCATAAGAAACATCTCCTAATCCTCCAGTTTTTGCAAAGGGCCAACACTCTGCTGTTACATAAAAAACTTTCATTAGTCACTCCCCCTTCTAAAAAATTTATTTATATATTTGTATTCTTTTCTACTACAAGAGGATATTTTTCATCTCCTCTTAACTCTTTCCCATTTGATACACTTGTATTTTTATCTAATATTGCATTGTATAATTTTGCATTTGACTTTATTACACAATTTTGCATTACTATTGAGTTTTCTATAACTGTTCCTTTTTCAACATTGACCTTTCTAAATATGATACTATCTTTTACAGTACCTTCAATTAAACAACCAGATGCTATAAAGCTATTTTCTACTTTAGCACTATCTGTATAAATTGTAGGAGATTCATTCTTTTCTTTTGTAAATATCTTTCTTTCAGAATACAATAATTCATCAGCAACTTCTAAATTTAATAAATCTTTGCTCATTTCAAAATATGATTCAACAGAATTTACACATTTTAAATATCCTGTATATTCATAAGCTCCTATTTTCATGTTTTCTGCTTCTTCAATAATGAATTCTTCTAAATAACAATAACTACCTTTATTTACAATATTATATATACATTCAACAAAATCTTCACGCTTCATAATATACGTTTCCATACATATATTTGCTCTAGGGAATTTACCCAAATTATTTCCAACATTTATTACCCTATTGTTACTGTCTAAATTTAGAGTTAAGTTACCATCAAAATCTTTATTTGCATTATTTACATTTTTATATATTATAGTTATATCATTATGAGATTTTTTATGATATTCCAAGGCCTGAGAATAATTTAAATTGCATAACATATAGCTTGGAGCTATTAAAATATATTCTTCTTCACTCTTTTCTATATAATCTAGATTAGCCAAGATAGTATATATGTCACCTTGTCTATGTGAGTAAGTATTTCTATACTTAGTGTTTTCTGGACTAAAAATTGATAGGCCACCTTTTTTTCTACTTAAATCCCAATCTTTCCCACTACCTATATGGTCTGTCAATGATCTGTATTTTTCCTTTGCGAATATTCCAACTTTAGTGATTCCTGAATTTATCATGTTAGATAAAGCAAAATCTATTATTCTATATCTTCCAGCTATTGGCGTAGATGCTATTGGTCTTCCATAGTTAAGTTTATTTATTACTGGGTCTCCTTTTTTGTTTAAATTTATTATCCCTAAACATTCATTTCTCATTTTAAAGACCTCCTTCTATTAATACGCATCTAGGTTCGATATTTTCATACTCAGAAACTACATTTATTTCATTATTTACATTTTTTATCTGAACATTATCATTTATAGTTGCACACTCACCTATCATAGCTTTTTCTATAGTTACATTTTCACCTATTACAACGTTTGGCATTATTACTGAATCAATTACTTTACTTCCTTTGCCAACGACAACCCCATGTGATAATACAGAGTTACCTACTTCACCTAAAATTCTACAACCATCTGCTATCATTGATCTGTGAACATTTGCATTTTTGCCTATATATTGTGGAGGCATTGCCATAGTATTTGTATATATCTTCCATTTAGGGTCTGCTAAATCAAGTGTTTCTGGAGACTTTATTATATCCATATTAGCATCCCATAGACTCTGTATAGTTCCTACATCTCTCCAGTATCCCTTAAATGGATAAGCATACGTTCCAACATTATCTTCTAACATTTTAGGTATTAAATTCTTTCCAAAATCATCATAATTTATTTCTGGATTTCCTTCTGCTTCCTTAAAATAACTTCTCAACATTTTCCAATCAAATATGTACACTCCCATAGATGCCAAATTACTCTTAGGTTCACTTGGTTTTTCTTCAAATTCATAGATACTTGAATCTTCATTTGTATTCATTATCCCAAATCTAGAAGCCTCATCCCAAGGAACTTCAATTACTGCTATTGTAGCCTTAGAACCTTTTTCCTTATGAAATTTCAACATTTTACTATAATCCATTTTATATATATGGTCACCAGATAGTATCAATACATATTCTGGATTATAAGTATCTACAAAATCCATATTTTGATATATTGCATGTGCTGTACCATTATACCAATTTCCCTCTTTTTCATTCATAAATGGCTGTAAAACATATACACCACCATTTATTCTGTCCAAATCCCAATGACTTCCCATACCTATATGTGAATTTAATATCAGTGGTCTATATTGAGTTAAAACACCTACAGTATCAATACCAGAGTTTGAACAATTACTTAATACAAAATCGATAATTCTATACTTGCCTCCAAATGATACGGCTGGTTTGGCAATTCTTTTTGTAAAAACTCCTAATCTTGAACCTTGCCCTCCTGCCAAAATCATAGCTAACATCTCTTTTTTCATTTAATGACACTCCCCTCATCTAGTAATTAATATTTATAATTGCATTTTTACTTTTATAAACTTTATCAGTCAATAAATGTTGTATATAGTTGTATATAAATGTTGCTTAAATAATACCTTAATAAAAATAAAATAATATCAACTAAACAATTGATATAATGTATACCCCGTGATTAACCTATTGACGTATACATTATTTTCCATAAGCACTATAGTATTTATTAATATTCAATTATCAGTTAAAAAATAATACAAATTTTATTTTATAAATATAAAAAATATTTTTTATAAATTTTTTATGGCATATAAACATACTTATTTTTTATTTGTTAAATTCATGATAGTAAAACATAATTTAATATTTGTGAAATAATTATCCAAAAACTTTTAAGTAATTACCAGTTAATTTTATTTTTACATTGATACTTCTTTGTCTATTATATAAACAATAAATAATAAACGTCTAACTTAATTGTTAGTTTTTTTCATATTAGCGTTGATATTTTTATAGATATATATGTTAATAATGCAAATAAATTAATTAAAACAATTTTCATTTGCTATATGTTTTATATAATATTATATAACACTTTTTATATTAGTAAAGAATAAATTGTATAAAAATTCTGTTAATTTATTTTTATAATATTATTTTTTAAATAAAAACAAAGAAGAAGACTTAAAAAGCTATAAGTCTTCTTCTTTTCAATGTGCATTTTTGTGCTATATTTAATTAATTCGACCTTTATTTTCCATATCCTTCCTATGATAACAAAACTCTTTTATTTTTTTAATGATTCATTACCACTTATAACTTCTTTTACATCAAGTATTTCTTTGTTATCATCACTCATAACTTCTTTTATACCTTTGAACGTTCCTAGGAAATTAACTGCTTCTGAAGGTAAAACCAGTTTTGTTGACTTGCCTTGAGCCATTTTCTCAAGTGCTTCCATAGATTTTAATGCTAAAATATTATTGTCAATGTCAGACTCTTTCATTGCAGAAAATACTAGTTTTAAACCTTCTGCTGTTGCCATTTGAGTTCTTTTTATCATTTCAGCTTCACCTTGTGCTTTAGCAATAGCTGTCTGTCTTATAGCCTCAGCTTCACCTTCTGCCACTAATATAGCAGACTCTTTTTCACCTTCCGCAACACGCACCATAGCTTCTTTTTTGGCTTCTGCTGTTAATATTGCTGATTGTTTTTCTCCTTCTGCTTGAAGGATTGCAGCTGATTTATTACCTTCTGCTTGAAGGATTGCTTCTCTTCTTTCTCTTTCTGCTCTCATTTGTTTTTCCATTGCAACTTGAATATCATGAGGAGGCATTATATTTTTTAACTCTACTCGATTTACTTTTATTCCCCACTTGTCTGTTGCTTCATCAAGAATAGTTCTCATTTTTACGTTTATTATATCTCTTGATGTTAATGTTTCATCTAAGTCAAGCTCACCAATTATATTTCTTAGTGTTGTAGCTGTTAAATTTTCAATAGCAGCTATTGGATTTGCTATTTCAAACACATATCTAACTGGGTCTGTAACTTTATAATATACAACTGTGTCAATTTGCATAGTTACATTATCTTTAGTTATAACTGGTTGAGGTGGGAAATCTATTACAATTTCTCTCAAGTCAATTACATATGCCATTTTATCTAAAAATGGTATTAAGAAGTGTACACCTGTCTCAGCTACTTTCTGAAACTTACCAAGTCTCATTATTATACCTACTTTAGATTGTTTTATAACTCTTATGCAGGTTAAACTTATTGCTACGACTACTAATATTAATACAATAGTTAAAACAACTTTAGTACCCATACTATAAATCCTCCTTTATTCTATTGATTCGTCACACTAGTTGTAGCATTTATTTTTTTAACAACTAGTTTTACCCCTTCTATTTTTAATACTTCTACTGTAGAATCTTTTTCTATCTTTTCACCATCCATAGAAATAGCCGTCCATGTTTCATGTTCAACTACAACTAGACCTGTATTATTTGGAGAAATCTCTTCTGTAACAATACCTTTTTTAGATATCATAGCTTGTAAATTAGTATTAGACTTGTAACCTTTATCTTTTTTTACTATTTTTTTAGTAGCTACAACCAACATAGCTATAGAAATTGCTGCAAATATTAAAATTTGTAATAATATACTCTCTATAAAGCTACTTAAAAATATAAGTACTACAGCTCCTACACTAAACCATATCAGTGTTAAGCTTGGTGTCAACATTTCTGCTATTCCAAATAAAACTGCTACTATCAACCATATTAACTTCATACTATCTACCCTCTTTTCATATGAATTATAAAACCCTATATAAATATATGTTTATATAATGCTTTTGCACATAAATTTAAACTACAAATCAATAAAATAAACTAATTTAAGATTAATTTAATAGTATTATATCAACATACTTTGTTAAAGTTGTTACAAAGTAGTCTGAACCTCCCATGACTAAAGTCACAGGGTTC
>NZ_JAGWCX010000075.1:0-19388 GCF_020657775.1 Clostridioides sp. ZZV14-6345
TAGAAGAATACACACTTTATTTTAAAGACCCCACTCTTTGTATTAAATCAAATATATTTTCATCATTTCAACAATTAAGAAGAGGCTTCTCTCTATTTTGAAACAACTCCCTTTTTAATACACTATTTATTTTTATATATAACCATATTTTAAACAACTAAAAAACAACTAATATCTTAATAAATATCTCCATACATATCCTCATAACACATATCACCATAATTACAAGCAGGTAAAGAACTCTCCTCACTTAAATACGACTCAAATTCACATCCAAATAGAATTGTTGGTTCTATATATATTTCCATAGCTGTATATCTCCATCTTCTTACTTTTGCCTCTATAACCTTGTAAAAATCTTCTAAACTATACCCTTCTTTTAATCTTTTATCTATAAGTTCCTTAGTTATACTTAAATCAGCTTTAAAATTTTTTCCAGATTCATTATTTAATTTTCTTATAATAATTTCATGTATACTTTCTGGACTTTCATAAGTCGAATCTTTAGTCAAATCTTCATCCGAATTTTCAAAGGTATTTTTATTTAAATTCTTTTTATTTAAATTATTTTTTAATAATTCTTTTTTCTTTGTCTCATTTTCTGTTTCATACCCAGTATGAATTATTGAATCATAATCTTTGTCTATACTCTCTTCATTTATACGGCTGTATGTGTTGGTATTATTGCTCTTGAACAACTCATCTCTATGTTTATATTTCATTGTTTTTTGGTTATTGTTAATAGTTCCATTAATGTATTTCTCTATATTTTTAAAAATATCACTATTCTTCGTTACAATATCTGCATTACTATTTTCAGAACAAACATAACTGTATACAGAACAACAATTTCCCTTTACTCCTCTCCTTATTAATCTCAATATACCTAAATCTATAAATTCATTTACAAGTCTACTTATTGTAGATATAGATACATCAAGGTCAGATGCAGCTTTCCTTACCGTCATCATAAATTGTCCTCTTGGCAGAGTTCCTTTTAATCTTTGTATATTTTCTTTTCTCATTACATAGTGATTAAATCTTATTCTATTTACATCACTTCGTTCATTAAAGTACAATACTGCTGAATTTAATTGATAAAAACCATTACTCATATTCCCACTCCTCAAATTTAATTTGTAAAGTTTTTAGATTTCTAAATAACTTATTAAATGATTATTTTTATTAAAAAGTATTCTTTTATATTTTCATTTTAAAGTTTTGAGTGTAATAAGTTAATAGTTCAGATTTAACTTTTTTATTTAAACAATAAATTTAATATTATTTTTAATATAAAAATTTTATTAAATTTAGTATGTAATTTTTTAATCTTATTTTATCTTCTCTATACTCTTGTGCTAGATAATAAATTCCATAATATTCTCTAGTTTACGTCTTAACTGGTTTATATTGTGATTTATTTAATTACAGCTTATTTGCATAATAACTCATTCATATCAAAAATAAATCACTATGGTATACTAATTATTATGAAGATTATACTTATATGCAAAGATAAATATAAAACATCTTATATCTTTTATTAATTATAAAAAATTGAACGCTATCTTATTTATCATAAATTACAAAAACATAAAATTTTATTACTATAAATTAATTAATACACATTTTACACAATAAGGAGGGCTATATATGACAAACGCTAAAAGTAAAAAAGAATATCTAAATCGTATTTGCAAAGTACAAGACTATATAGAAGAACATTTACATGAACCTCTTTCCCTTGATGAACTTTCTAATATAGCAGGTTTTTCAAAGTTTCATTTTCATAGAATTTTCAAAGCAATAGAAAAAGAAACATTGTCACAGTACGTAAATAGACTAAAACTAGAGAACGCAACTGCTTTTCTTATTCATCGAACTGACATGACCATTACTGATATTGCACATTACTTTGGTTTTACTGACTCAGCAGTTTTTTCTAGAGCATTCAAAAATTACTATAAAATAAGCCCTATAAAATATAGAAACAATTATAGCAAGAATTGCAAAGAACCATATAAAATTTCTCAGTACAATAGAAGCATATCAAAACCTAAATGTAAGAATACTAGAGAGGTTAAAGGTGAAATTGAAATTCTAGAACTTGATAATATGAATACTATTTACACTAGATATACTGGTTCATATGGTAATCTAACTAGTACTTTCCCAAAACTTTTAGAACGGTTATTCACATATGCAAGTGAGCAAAATCTACTTGGGCTTGAAAACACACAAATATTAGCTATTTATCACGATAATCCACAGTTTACACAGGAACATCACTTAAGGACTAGTATTTGTATGACAATTCCAGATGACATTGTTGTTAAAGAAAATAACAACCTTGGCAATATGATAATACCTTCTGGAAAATATCTTGTGGGACATTTTGATATTTCAAAATCTGAATATAGTGATGCGTGGGATTTTATGTATAATGAATGGCTATCAAATGGTAATTATAAGCTACGTGCATCCTTCCCTTTTGAAGTATATCTTAACAACCCACACAATCACCCTCAAAGTAGACACTTGGTCGATATATATTTACCTATAGAACCTTTTTAATAACCTCATCTAAACTTTCTTGTATTAAGGATTAATATATCCTTATTTTACGGTTTGATAAAATTGATAAAATGAGGTGAACCAATGAAAGAAATAAAAATTAATGGAGCAAAGATACACAATCTGAAAAATATAGATGTTTCTATTCCCAAAGATAAACTGGTTGTTGCAACAGGTGTCAGTGGCTCAGGTAAATCTAGCCTTATGTTTGACATTGTATTTGAGGAAGGACGTAAACAATATCTGCAATCTTTAGGCATACTTGCAGGTATTGATAGTGAGGATAAATTCGATAATATTCAAGGTTTAGCTCCCACTATAGCTGTTCAACAAAATATTATTCGCCAGAGCAATCCTCGTTCAACAGTAGGCACAAGAACCAATATTCTCAACATGCTTACACTATTGTATTCAGTAGAAGGTCAAATAATATGTACAATGTGTAATACCCCTATAGGCAATAATCTAATTTGCAATAATTGTGGGCATGAAGGAGAACGATTGAGACCAAGCTATTTCTCATACAACTCTTCAGATGGAATGTGTATGAAATGTTCTGGACATGGAGCATATTTTGAGATTAATATTGAAAAGTTAGTCCTTGATAAGCACGATACCCTAAAACAAGTCTTAGATAGAGCAAAAATTACACCAGGATATTTGAGAGTGTTCTCTAAAAAATTCAACGATTATTTAGATATACAGTTCTTACAATTACCTGAAGAAGTAAGAAATGAAGTACTCTATGGTCATTATGAAAATGGTAAAAAAAGTTCTTCTTTATCAAAGGTATTTCACAATCGCTACAAAAGGGGTGAAGATTTAAATGGAGTTTATACTATGACTGCCTGTTCTGATTGCAATGGTTTTAAAATTGGTGAAGAAGCACGTGGAGTACTTTTAAACGGAAAACATATTGGAGAACTTGGAAAAATGACGATTTTAGAAATTGATAATTTCCTTAAAATCTTACTAGGCCAAGGCAACTTAAACACATTTGGTACAAACCTTGTAAATGATATTTTGTCCAAAACTCGACATTTAATAGAATCACGATTAGGTCATCTATCCTTATACCGAGAAATGTCAACTTTGAGTGGTGGGGAAATGCAAAGACTATTTTTAAATTCACATCTTGATTCAGAGATGGATTCATTAATTTATGTGCTTGATGAACCAACTGCTGGATTGCATGAATCAGAAAAAATAGACATCTTAAAATCAATAAAGAAACTTAAAGACTTAGGCAATACGGTCATAGTGGTTGAACATGATAAAAATACAATTGAGATGGCAGAGCATATTATTGATATTGGTCCAAAGGCTGGTGTTGAAGGTGGTCAATTAGTATATCAAGGAGATTTAGAAGGTCTACTTCAATCCGACAAATCACTCACTGGACAATATCTATCTGGAAAATATTCAATGCCTAATAGAACAACCTCTAAAAACATTACACATATTGATAAAATACCTTGTATGACTATTCAAAATGCAAATACAAATAACCTTAAAAATGTAACAGTATCATTACCTTTGGGTGCTATGGTTGGAATATCTGGCAAATCAGGTAGTGGCAAGAGTTCACTTATATCAGACACATTACTTCCTCTTCTTAGAAGTCAATTTAATAACCACACTAGCAATAATCAAACAAATTCTACAGAAAGTGAAATAGGTGATGAAGACGATTATGCAGTTGTTGAGACTATTGCAGATAGATTGATTGGTACTAAACATATTTCTGGATATTCAGAGATATCTCAATCTCCTATTGGCAAAAACATGAACTCAACTCCTGCTTCTTATATTGGTATATGGGATAAGATACGTACACTATTTGCAAGTCAGCCAGAATCGTTAGAACAAGGATTTACAGCTGGTCACTTTTCATTTAACTCCAAAGGTGCTTGTCCTAAATGTAGTGGTAGTGGATATGAAAAGGTCTGGTTGGGAAATAATCTAAGTATAGACCATATATGTAGTGAATGTCAGGGAAAAAGATTTAATGATGAGTCTTTATCTATTAAATACAAAAATAAGAATATCCATGATATTTTAAATATGAGTGTCTCTGAAGCCGTAAATTTCTTCAAAGATATTCCAAATATTGTTTCACACTTAAATGTATTAGAACAAATAGGCATGGGATATATAAAATTAGGTCAACCTACACCGACTTTAAGTGGTGGTGAATCTCAAAGAATCAAGCTTGCAAAAGAAATTGGTAAAAAACGAAATGGTAATATCCTTTATGTATTGGATGAGCCAACTACTGGTCTAAGTCTATACGATACTGCTAAGCTAATTCAACTATTAGATGAATTAGTAGCAAATGGAAATTCTGTAATTGTTGTTGAACATGATATAGATGTGTTAAATGTTTGTGACTGGATTGTTGAACTTGGTCCAGAAGGTGGTGACAAAGGAGGCTATATAATTGCAGAAGGCTCTCCCAAAGCTCTAAAAGAAAATCCAAAATCTATAACAGGAAGGTATTTGTAATGAGTAAAAACAACTGCTTAGATTTAATTTTTGAAAAAGTAGACCCTTTAAGTGTTGGCATGAGTTCAGAAAAGCTTTCACAACTTGAACCTTTAATAATCTCACAATATAGCAATATAAATGGAATAATTATTGCAAGAAAAGGAAAAGTTGTCTTTGAAAAGTACTATAATGGATATAATGCTGATGATACTTTTCATGTTGCATCGGTTACAAAAAGTATTGTATCAGCCTTAATAGGCATTGCAATAGACAAAGGATACATAAAAGATGTTGACCAAAAGGTTGTTGATTTTTTCCCTGAATATACTTGTAGTCCTTCTGAAATATGTAAAAAAGCAGTAACTATACGTCACCTACTTACAATGACTGCACCATACCCTTTTAAAAATATGACTGAGTCTTTAGAAAGACTTTGCAAACAAAAAGATTGGATAAAATATACCTTGAATCAACTTGGTCAAAAAGGTGAAATTGGTACTTTCAAATATTCTTCAGCTGGAACGCATCTACTTTCAGCTATTATAACAAAAACTACTGGAAAATCTGCTCGTGAATTTGCTAATGAATACTTATTTAAACCTATTGGTATGAAAATTATACCAGATTATGATATGAAAGATTTTGGTTTTGAAGATTTCTTTGGAAAAAATCTTAAGGGTTGGGCAAAAGATAGACAGGGCAATTCTACAGGTGGCTGGGGACTTACATTGAGTGCTAGAGATATGTTGCGATTTGGTTTTCTGTATTTAAATGATGGTATTTGGAATAATAAACGTATTATATCTAAATCGTGGATTGAAGAATCAGTTAAAATGAATAGTAATGAATACGGTTATCTGTGGTGGCTATGTAAAAAAGATGGCGTTTTGTGGTATTCAGCAATGGGAGCTGGAGGAAATGCTATTTGTTGTATCCCACAATACGACTTAGTGATAGCCATACCATCTAAGATAGTGTTTAAACCTCGTGATAGATGGGAGCTTATTGAAAAACACATAATTACTTCTATAATAGACTAATTACTCTTAGATAGCCAAACCCTCCACTATAACACCAGACTTTTGTTTGGTGTTATTATGACTGGTACTATATATCTAAAAGGAGTTGAATACTAATGGACACTTACACGACATCAGAGGTAGCAAATTTAATTGGTGTACATCCTAATACAGTACGTTTATATGAAGAACTCAACTTAATACCTAAACCTAAGCGTAATACCAATGGTTATCGTATCTTTAATGATTTTCATATAGAACAATTTAGATTTGCTCGTACAGCCATGAAAATTGAAGTGATACAAAGAGGATTAAGAAAAGATGCTCTTGAGATTGTCAGAACATCAGCAAATAGAGAGTTTGACAAGGCTATTTGTCTTGTAAATCAATACTTACAACAATTAGAAATAGAAAAATCTAATGCCGAGGAAGCACTTACTATTGTTACACAGATTTTAAATGGAAATACTCCAGAAACAGATAAACTCTTTTTAACTAGAAAAGAAACTGCACAACACTTAAATGTTACAATAGATACTTTGAGAAATTGGGAAATGAATGGTTTGTTAAAAGTAAAAAGAAAACAAAACGGTTATCGTGTATATACTGACGAAGATATAAAACGACTTAAAATCATAAGCGCACTTCGTTGTGCAAACTATTCTCTTTCAGCTATTTTACGAATGCTAAATGCTTTATCTTCTAATCCGAATACTAATATTAAAACTGTCCTTGACACTCCAAAAGACGATGACGAAATTATCTCAGTATGTGACAAACTGATAACTTCATTGAAAGAAGCTGAACATAACGCAAAAACCATGAAATCTCATCTTCAAATTATGAAAAAACAATTTTCCTAGCCCTCCACTCTAACTCCAGACTTTGATTTGTGTGCTATCCTTAAGAGCAAGAAAAATTCAACACACAAATCAAAGGAGGAATAGGATGGAAAACAAAAATACTCATTCTACATGGAAGAAAAAAGTCATTATTTTTTTAGCAAGCCAATATATTTCCTTATTTGGCTCATCACTTGTACAGATGGCAATGATATGGTACGTCACACTTCAAACATCATCAGGTATATGGGTAACAGTTTTAACTGTATGTTCCTTTATACCTCAAATGATAATTTCTTTTTTTGCTGGTGTATGGGCAGACTATTACAATCGAAAGTTACTCATCATTGTATCAGATGCAATAATTGCTATGTCTACATTAGCTCTAATTCTATTTATGATGTCATCAAATGGAACAACAAGTGAATTAATAGCCATATCAGTAATATCTGTTATACGTTCACTAGGAAGTGGTGTACAAACACCTGCTGTAAATGCAATGATTCCTCAACTTGTCCCAGAAGAACATTTAATGCGTTTTAATGGTATAAATGGTAGCTTACAGTCTATAGTACAGTTTATAGTTCCTATTGTGGCTGCGGCAATCCTTGGCTTTGGTAATAAAATAAATCAAGTTCTTTTAATCGATGTATTTACTGCAATTATTGCTATTGTATTGTTGATATTTATCAAAATTCCTAAACACGATATACCAAAACAAACTGAAAAAGTCTCATTTTTTGCGGATATGGTATCAGGAATAAAGTACTGTTTTTTAGATAAATTCATTAGAAAAGTGCTTTTTACTTATGGAGCATTCATGCTTCTTTGTGTTCCATCAGGATTTCTCATAGGACTTTTGATTGAACGAACATTTGGCAAGGGCTATATATATCTGTCTATTATTGAAATGATTGGATTTTTAGGTATGGTTTTAGGTGGATTGATTATAGGGGTCTTTGGTGGCTTTAAAAATAGAAATAAGACCTTTTTTCTAGCGATATTATCTTATGCCATTTTTTCAATTATTCTAGGTCTTGTAACACAGGCTTGGCAATTTTTTATATTTATGTTTTTTACCAATTTTTCAATTCCAATTATTCAAGCATCAGCTATGACTATGTTACAAGAGTATGTAGAACCACAAATGCAAGGTCGAGTTCTTAGCTTACCTATTATCATATATACTGGTTTTATACCTCTTGGTATGGTGATTTTTGGTCCAATGGCAGATGTAATATCTATTAATAATTTAATAATCGTAGCAGGTATTATACTCTTATTCTTTGCTTTGGCTATCCCCTACTCAAAACAGTTTTACAAGCAAGGAATATTTAAATCAAATGAATCTGAATGATATACTTAAACAGTTTAACTTGATTTATCTGATTAAAAATAATGGTGTCTCAAAATGAGCTTTTTAGTTCATGAAGAACTCTTTTTTGTATGAAATCAAATATATTTTTATCATTTCAACAATGAAAAATAGGTTTATCTCGATTTTGAGACACCCATCTATTAACAAATAATTTTTGATAATATCTTTATTGACTTTATCTAATAATACCTCCATTTATATCATCAATTAAATTTATGATACAAATGGAGGAAAATAAAGCTTTTTGTATAGTTTAAGTACCTATTAAATTTTCCACTAAGTGGCTCTAATTATACTGAACTTCTTACTAAATTACATTGAATAATTATAAAATAGAATTAACTATTACACTACACAAATTACACTATACAAAGTATATTAAATCATATATTAAATTACACCAATTATCATTATATTAAGTTATCTACTAAAAGATAGCTTTCTTTTTTTATCTAAAATCATATACAGCATAAACCATGCTACACAATGTATGACTAAAATTAAAATATCCTTTACAATAATGGCATTACCATTAATAATTTCCATAATACCATTAAATGTAGCAACTGATGGCATTATATAACATAAATTCCCTATACCACTCATATCAACCCCTAGAAGATATATCAATAAAGGAGCACCTATAAATAAAATCATTACTATTTTAATATAAACAATTCCTACCATAAGACCTTCTGATAACTTCCCAATAAATAGACCTATCAGTGATGAAATAAATGCTGAAAATACAACAAGTAACAACATCATTATCGTATCTAATATTGAAATATCCAAACATATAAATACAGTTATCATTGAAGATAAACACCCACATAAAAGACCCAAAAATACTTTCTGTATAATATACTTGCTTCTACTCTGTGGTAAAACTTCATTTATAAACGATATTCCATCTTCTTTTTCAGATATAATATTCATTGCATTAAAGGTACATCCCATAAACATAGCAGTAATTAAAATCATAGCAATAAAAACATTTTGAAACTCTTTTAAAACACTATCTTTAGGCAATATTGTAACCTCAACATCTTTTAAATCTCCCTTTAGTATAAAAATCTCTGGCAATGTCTTTGCGACATTTTTTATAGCATTAATTTCATTTCCATAAAGCATAGTTTTTATCCCTTTACCATCTCTAACAACTCCAATCATATCTGTTTTAATATCTTTAACTTCACTTATTAAATCATTTTCTGTTTGATATATACTTACTGTTCCATAACTCTTTAACCACTGCTCCGTTTGTAGAGGAAGTGTATCTTTTACTATACCAAAACGTAACTCTCCTAATGAAGATATATCAATACTTCCCATAAAATTTATTAAAATTGCCATAACAACTGGTAAAAAGAAGGAAATTATACACATTTTATCTTTTCTTATACTCTTCAACTGGTAACGTAATCCTATCAACACTACCCCTCCTTAACCAACTCTTTGTTAAAAATATTTTTTACAAGTAAAAATAGAACTATTATTGTCAAAGAACACACTACAAAATAGATTAATTCATTTGAAAAATTCATGAAAAACGCATTTTTAATCTGACTATAAACATGATAGAAAGGATGATATTTAATCCAACCTATTTCAAAAGATGTATTTGCAGATAGAAATATAGGTGTAGTTATGAATACAGCAACCACAAGATATATAAGAGAAAATTGCTTAAAATCTCTCAATAACATTGAACATCCAAGTCCAATCAAAGACATAATAATTGATAAAATGCTAGCTTGAACTAATACTTGAGGAAGTATTTTTATTCCTTCAGAAAATCCAACATTAAGTATTACTAAAAATACTGTAAAACATAGGTCACATATCAAAAAAGCAAATATTTTTGATAATATAAAAAGACTTCTTTTTACAGGTAAAATACCAGTAATACGCATTACACCCATCTGTTTTTCTTTAAATAATAAAGAGGCAATTCCTAGAAATCCAATAGCTACAATTTCAAAGAATAAAATCTCACAAGTCATTTCTTTTCTTTGTTTTATCTCAGATGTGTCTTTATCATTTATTTGAATTATTGCATTTTTGTCCGATATTTTAGTATTATTATCTTTTTCTGATGATAATAATGACAACGCATAATCAGTTCTATAATTATCAACTCTTTTAATACTTTCATGTAAAATTACTTTTGGCTTACTAGCACTCATATCAATACAAACTGCATTTGTATCTTCATCAAGTTTTGCTTTTAATTCATCTATAGAAGAAACTTGATGAATTAATGGAGATGCACTCATGCTTATATTCTCTGGATTATACAGATATACATTATTATGATAACTATCTTCATCCATAAACTTTACATAACCAAAGTTAATATAACATGAATAAAGTATGAGAGAGCCAAGTGTTAGTACAAAAAATTTACCATAAATCATCATCCAAAAATCTTTTTTTACTAAGGTAAAAAATTTAGAATACATTACACTAACATCCTTCCTGTATATTTAATAAAAACTTCTTCTAGTGTAGGCTCTTTTGAATGTACACTTAAGATTTCATCGTATTTAAAAGTTATTCCAGATTCTAACTCTTGTATATCTACAATTTTAATATCTCGATTTCCATTATATATAAATTCTACTTCAACTTTATTATTGCTATTTTTCATTTTTAAATTTTTAGGCTTATCTATTGCCATAATCTTACCATCTGCAATAAAAGCCACATTATTACACATTAAATCTGCATCTAGCATATTATGAGTAGTCAAAAATATAGTTGTTCCTTTTTTTCGTTCTTCTTCAATAATCTTACGAAATAGCACAGCTCCAGATGGGTCAAGTCCACTAGTAGGCTCATCTAAAAACAACAATTTAGGATTACTTACCAATGCTCTTGCCATGCTAATACGTTGCTTCATACCTTTTGAATAAGACAATACAGGCTTATTTATAAACTCCTTCTTAAACTCTAACAAATCTAAGAGTTCATATATATCTCTCCTTTGATTTTTAGGATAAAAAGATGAAAAATATTCTAGATTATCAATTGCACTTAAGTTCGCATATAAATAAGGAAATTCAAATAAAACACCAATCTTTTGGTATAAGGACTCTGTGTATGCTTCAACCTCTTTACCAAAAAGGGATACGTGACCATTGTACCCTTTTAAAACACCATTTAATATTTTTTGTGTTGTGGATTTTCCTGAACCATTAGGTCCAAGAAATCCAAATATTTCTCCTTCTTTTACTTCAAAATTAAGTCCATGTAATATCTGTTTATCTTTTCCATAAGAAAATTTCAACTCTTCGACTTTTATCATCTATCATAGCCTCCTTTATCATTTTTTTCTTTTTGTCGTCTATCCCACCACTTTATAAATTTAATTTTAAATGGAATAGAAACCAAGACTATCAACACAATAGCCAACCATGTATACCATTTCATAAGTACTCCCCCTTCCAAGCTTATTTAATTACTCTTCTATTTTTTAATTTATTTTATTTCTATTTGGTGAAATCAAAGTGTGTCTCTGGTGAAATTTAAGTGAAATAATAAAAAGCCCTGTTTTCACCAAGAAAACAAGACTTCTTCATTAAGCTTTTTTATATTTTATTTTTTTGAGATACCCTTGCAAACAAAGACAAGCATTTTACATCAAATCTTTATATATTTATAAATTAATATTAAGTTGTTCATCAATTGGAATCATAAAATAAAACTCTACCCCTTTATCACGATTCCTAACTCCATATTCTAGCCCTTGCATTGTAAGTATTTGTGAAACAATTGCAAGCCCTAATCCTGAACCTCCTGTACGCTGAGATTGAGCACTGCGATAAAACTTAGACCAAATTTTTGAAATCTCATCTGGCTCTATAATCCTACCCTCATTATAAATTTTAAATAAAAGTAAGCCATTTTCACATGTAATAGATAAATCTAAATTTCCATTACATATAACATGTTTCTTTGCATTAATAATTAGATTTTTTACTACTTGTTCCATTCTCATTTTATCTGCTATTACAAAAACTTCATGTTCTGGCAAATCATATGTAAAATAAAAATTGACATCTGGTATATCGATTAAAAGTCGTCCTGCCACAGTTTCAACAAACTCTATAAAATCAAAACATTCTGGGTTAAGTTTAGAAACTCCTGCTTCTAATGCAGATAAGTCTAATAATGATACAATCATATTATTCATTCTATCAGTTTCTTCTATAATAACATCCATATAATTTTTCTTTTTTTCTTCGTCAACTTCATCCATAAGCCCTTCTGTATATGCACGTATAATACCAAGCGGAGTCTTCATTTCATGTGAAATTGTATCTATCAATTCCTTTCTTTGTTCCAATAGCATCCTTTCCTTATTTACGTCTTGTTCAAGTTGGATATTTGCACTCTCTAGGTCTGATAATGCCTGCTGTAGATTTGTAGACATTGTATTCAAACTCCTAGAAAGTTCTCCAAATTCATCATTAGTATTTACAGTACATGGATTAGAAAAATCAAGTTGAGACATGCTCTTTGCAGATTTATTTATAGAGGTAATTGGTTCTGAAATAAATTTTCCCAATAAAAAATCAATACTCATGATAAAGATAACTAATATTATAAACCAAAGCCAAAATTCAAATTTATTGTCTGTAGAAAATTCTTCAACAAGCAAATAAAAGAATATAATCAATGCTCCTGATAATTTAGAAAGGAAAAATACTTTTTTCCTAACTGAATGTAGTCCAAAGTTTTGTTTAATCCAATTTGAAATATCTATATTACTTAATTTTTCTTTAAACTTTCTTAAACTACTCATTCCTTAACCTCAAACTTATATCCTGAACGAATTAATGTAACTATATGATGTCCTTCACTCCCAAGTTTTTTGCGTAAAGTTTTTATATGTGTATCTACAGTTCGTGTGTTTCCTTCAAATTCATATCCCCATACACAATTTAAAAGTTTCTCCCTAGAAAAAACTTGATTAGGATTTTCCATAAACAAACGTAATAATTCAAATTCTTTATATGTTAAATCAATCAATTTATCCTCTATATATACTTGCCTTGATGATAGCATAATAAAAATCTTTCCTAAATTTAATGAATTTTTTGGAATATCAGTAGTATATCTACGTAATAAGGCATTAACTTTTGCTAAAAGTACTTTTGGGCTAAATGGCTTTGTTATATAATCATCTGCACCATATTCATAACCCTTTAATTTATCCTCTTCTTCACCTTTAGCTGTCAATATAATAATAGGTATATTAGTCATTTCACGTGAAACTCTACATACTGAGAATCCATCTAAATATGGCATCATAATATCCAATATCATTAAATCTATATCGTTGTTTTTTAATACTGCAAGTGCCTCAACCCCATCATCAGCAGTTATGCAAGTATATCCTCCTTTTTGCATATATTCTACAATAATACCTTGCATTCTTTTTTCATCTTCTACTACTAGTATTTTAGCCATTTTTATTTTATCACCTCTTTTTTGTAGACTTTATTTTAGTTTATATTAATTTATTTATTTTTCAACTATTTTTTTGATAGTATTTTTTATACTATTCTTAATGGAATTGATATCATGGATAAAAATAGCCTACTAACTTTATCTCATGTTAGCAGGCTAAAATATTTCTAGAATAATAGTTATATTACTTTATCACTGTTCTATTTTTTCGATTAAAATATATTCTAAAACAAATATCTTCAATTAATGAATAAATTGCACTTGTTATAAAGTACAGACCTATGGCCACTGGAGTTCTAACAGTCAATATAAGACTTGTTATAGTAGTTACAATAGCCATTTGTTTGTTAAACTTTACTTGAGAATTTATCTTGAAATATGGTATATAATTCACTAAGTTTGAAGCTAACATAATTAATGTATATATACAAGGTAATATAAATAAATTATCAAATGTACCTAAATTAGCAATCCATGGAATTATAATTGTTGTAAATTCCTTTGTCATATCTAAACATACATGATATAAGGCATATACTACCGGCATTTGCACTAAAACTATAAGACATCCCAGCATACTCTTCATACTTTCTACAGAATTTACTTGTATTTGCTTTTCCAGCTCTTTAGTATCATTCTTATACTTTTCTTTTATATGTTCCATTTTTTCTGCTAATTCTTGCTGTTTTTTTACGGAAAATCTTTGTTTTAATGATAGTGGCATTAGTACTAACTTAACTATTAAAGTTATAAGTACAATAGAAATTCCAAAATCACCTGTAAAGTTAAATAATGTACTTAATAATCCTTGCAATATACTTGAAATGAAATCCATTTTATTCTCTCCTTTTTATTTTTAATCTTTAGAATTATAACAGATTCATTTCAAATTAAAATAAACTACAATACCTCCAAATATCATATTTCTGAAAAACTATATACTGTTTAGGCAACCTTTCTTCAGAATATGTAGCTCTATTTACAAATATGTTTCTTATTAAAACATATTTAATTTTATGATTTAAGAGGTCTTTACAAAAATAAAATATACTTCCAATGATAGATACCAATAATGTCATATAAATTAGTACATATAGCATACTATCCATATCTAATCTCACCACATCACCTCTTTAGTATTTATATTTATTTTTAGACAATTTCAAGTCTTAAATAATTCCAGTATTCATATTTAGTTTTAAATAATTATAGTATAGAAAACTCCTAATGTAAATATATAGATTATCATATTTTGCATTATTATTTACCATTTTTACATTTATAAGTATCCAATCTTAACCCCCTTAATTTTTAATAAAAATCATCTAAAGTATTCTTTTTTATGTCTGAACAAAACAATATTGAGTTTTTATAGTTTATTTTCCAATTATAAGCCTCAATTCAATATAAGTCCTAATATAATATTAAATACAACCCTTTGATACAGTGTTAAATATAATCGCCAATACAATCCCTTAGTATAATCGTATAATCTTTGATACAATTCTTAATATAATCATTATAACTGGATACTAAAATCAATGACTTTTTTTCTGATTAATGCTAAAATAATAGAAAATAAAAATCAACATAGATTTTCCAAAAAAATAAACGGAGGTTACTTAAAAATGATAAGTGATTCTATATCGAAAAGACGCAGTATTAGAAAATATAAAAATCAAAGCATTTCACATGAAACTATAGAGAAAATAATTGAAGCTGGAATAAATGCACCTTCATCTAAAAACAGACAACCATGGCGTTTTGTTGTTGTCACTGAAAAAGAAAAAAATTCAAAACATGTCGCTTACAGCTGTTGAATTAGGTCTAGGTAGTCTTTGGATTTGTGATGTATACTTTTCATATCGTGAATTATGTGAATGATTAAATACAGATAGTCAATTAGTGGCAGCAATATCTTTAGGTTATCCTGATGAAGAACCATCAAGAAGACCTAGATTACAATTAAGTGATGTGACTGAATGGAGATAAATAGTTATAGTAAGCAAATAGTGCAAACTGAATTTATATTAAGTGAGGTATTTTAATGAAAAAAATTATTAAATCTTTTACATTTTATTTTCTTTTAATTGCATTATTTGAGATTTATATGCACCAAATTGGACAAGACTCAAAAAGTATTATTCTAATAAGCTTAAATCCTATTTTGTCTATTATTTCTGACACTGATAGTTTTTTTGTTTTTATGAATTCAGGTATGCAAATCCCATGTAGAACAATTACAGGGTCAATCTCGATTTATTGGTACATAGCATCCATACTTTCTTTTCTTATTTATGGTATAATTTTAGATTTAATTAGGATAATTATTTCTAAAATTAGAAATAAAGCAAAGTAATCAAAATAAGCATTATAAACAGTGCATTTTCTTGAGCTATCACTTGAGTTATTATAAAAAGTTAATTATTTTATAAAACAAACTTCTCAAGCAAGTCAGAGCATAGCACTCTAAATATATCCTTAGCTCCTGAAAATGCACTTCTAAATTTACACATGAACGTTATTTTGCTTATATTTAATTTGGCGTTACTTAGAGAATTAATTTATTATATTTCTTAAAATTAATGGAATTAAAAATAGAATTTGACGAGCCAAAGAAGTAAAAAGTCCTAGTACTGATTTCCCAATTGATGTAAAGAAAGTTGATGATACTATTTGAACACCATTTATAAATGTTAAGAACAAGAAAGTTCTACTTGATAAAAGTATTAGTTATATTCTTCCATACTTTGTAATAAAAAATAATATGATGCGTCATAAAAGTAGATACAACAAACAGATAAATTTAAAAGCTATATTCTATGGAGATTGTATTACAGAAGCTGAAAAAGAAACTGCTACGAAATTAAGTTCTAAACATGGTACACATTCAATTAATTTCAGACCTAATTCTTTGAACAATACACTCCACTCATTGTAAGTAGGATACACCCTCTCAAAGTTCAGTTGTTCATTTGTAGATTTATCTGCTACATATGCATCATCAATTAAAATGAATCCCTTTCTTTTTATTGTAGATAATAGCTTGCTGATAGTTTCTTTATAATTACCTAAAATATCTCCTACAGCTCCAAAAATCACACAATCATAATCATGCTCAACTTTTACAGAGCTATTAGCATCATTCACTTCAAAATCACATAAAGCATCAACCTTATACTCAATAGCCTTTATTCTCGCATAATCAATGAATTCAGGTATTAAATCTATACCTTTAATATGTATATTCAACTCTTTTGCAAGCTTCACAGATACAGCACCTTTCCCACAAGCTAAATCCAAAACTTTTGTATCCCCATTAAAAGGTATGTATTTTTTAAATAATTGTAGCATTTGTTCTGGTGACTTCCTAATTCCCAAAAATCTTGTAATAAATAAGGCAAATAAGGTAAAATATCAGTAGTATTAGAAGTTAGTGACTCTGCCAGTTTTTCTTTTACAGTATCATTCATTTTATCAACCTCTAAAATTCAAATTATTATTCAAAAGTAATATTATTTTGCATACTTTTTCATAGGTACTACAAACAGTTGAAAATGCTCTTGACTTTCGTATCTTGCAATTCATTTCTTTTCTTTATGAGCTGTAATAATTGTATAGCTGTAAGCATTTACTGTTATAATACAACCATCTACACTTATATACCAGTTTTTTTCCTTTCTGTTAATACTGGCGTTTGGAGATTCTATTTTAGTTTTGCACCAGTCCACTACATCATTTGTCTCCAAAGAAAGATTTTTCTTAATTCTTACAACACCTAGCTCTGTTGTATGTAATCTATCTAAATTTTTAAGTAATTCATTTTCTACATTCATTTTTATTAGAACACCTTATTCTTTGCAAAATTAAATCTATATACTTAGTACTATTTTATCATAAGCTTATAGCCTCGTATATTTTATTATAACCTTTTGTTACTCCATTAGTGCTAAGCATATTCAAATAACATTCTCCTGTAAAATATTGTTCAAATGCTTTATTTTCATCACCAATAGGAAAAACTGCTCCTATCCCTAAATCTTCTTCTCTAATCATTTTTAATTCCCCCTATGCCTTAATCTAACTCTTTTACACTTCAAGTATACAGCTTGAAGTTAACTCTAAGGCAATAGTTTTTATCATAATAATTTAATTTTTAATTTTAATCTATTCTTTTAAATCCTCGCCATCTATTATAGATTTCCTTATATTCAATAACTGGTCTACAAATTGATTAGCAGGGGCATTTAAAATGTTATCAGGAGTATCATACTGTTGAATAACTCCATGATTTAATACCAAAGTCTTTGTACCTAAAATCAAAGCTTCATAAATATCATGTGTAATAAATATAATCGTAACTCCTGTTTTTTTATGGATTTCTTTTATCTCTTTTTGTAATTGCTTTCGTGTAATCTCATCGACTGCACCAAAAGGTTCATCCATTAATAAAATTTCTGGAGAAGAAGCTAAAGCTCTTGCAATCCCTACACGCTGTTGTTGACCACCTGACAATTCTGATGGATAACGTACTTTCATATCATTTGGCAATCCCACTATTTCCATCCATTTGTCTACAGCATTTTTTACTTCTGATTTATTTTTTTTACTTAGAAGGTTTGGTACATATGAAATATTTTCTTCTACAGTCATATGAGGAAAAAGAACACTTCCTTGTACACAGTATCCTATTCTTCTTCTTAATTTAATTAAGTCCTCGTTTTTGATATTGGTTTGGTTTATCAAAATATTTCCTCCATCTGGCAAAATCAAACCATTAATCATTTTTAAGAGTGTTGTCTTACCAGAACCAGATGAACCAATAACAGTCAAAAATTCTCCTTTTTCTATCTCTAAATTAAGATTATCTATAATAGTTTTGTCATTGTATTGTTTTTCAATATTTTTAAATTGTATAATAGGTATCATTCTATTTCCTCCAATTATAAAAGACCTTTTTTATTCAAAAACTCACGAGCAACTTCTCTAGGCTCTAAATTGTTGTTTTCTACATCATAATTCATTTTAGCCATTTCTTTATCAGTCAGAATACTTTCAACCATCTTAAATATCTTTGATAGCTCTGGATTTTCTTCTAATACCTCTGAACGAACAACATTTCCACATTGATAAGATGGATAGAAGCTTTTATCATCTTTTAAAACTACAACGTCTGAAACGCTATACTGACCATCAGTTGTAAATATAGGCATTACATCAATTTTACCCTCATTGATAGCTTGATATTTTAATCCAATATCTAAATCAACTGTGTTTTTAAAGTTTAGTCCATATGTATTACACAATGGAGTATATCCATCCTCTCTCTCATAAAAGTCATATTCTGCTCCGAATGTCAATTTATAAGATATGTCTTTTAAATCTGATATTTTTTTTAGATTATATTTATCTGCAACTTCTTTTCTAACTGCTAATGCATAACTATTAGAAAAACCATACATACCAGTCCATTGCATTTTAAGTTTATTTTTGTATTCTGATTGTAGTTTACTAAACATATTTTCAGTATATAATTCATTTTTTTTAAGTACCATATTCCAACCTGTCCCTGTATACTATGACGATAGGTAATCCTTTGAAGTTATCTCC